>JAYVGK010000026.1:0-3769 GCA_043772215.1 Acidimicrobiales bacterium
GAGCTGGGTGCCATTGAACGTATGCACGGCGAGTTGATGCGCTGCGCAAGCTGAGGCGTGAGCATGTTTCGCTACAGATTTCCTCCGTCACCGGCAGTATTTGGGTCCTACGACCTAGACCCGACAGCAATCCGTAGTCAGATTGGACGATGCAGTAAGTACGAGCACTGAACTTCTGCGGAGCAACCTCAGGGAGCCGGGCCGCTACCCTCCTTGGCCGTGAGCAATCATGAGTAGTCCAGATTCCGCCGGCAACTCCATGGTGCGGGTTGGGGTGTTGGGCTACGGCACTGTTGGGACCGAACTGGTCCGCCAACTCAACACCCGGTCCGAGGCCATAGCCGCCCGTACCGGCATCACCCTCAGCATTACCCGGGTGGCGGTGCGCGATGCGCACACGAAGCGACCGGGCCTGTCCCGCCGCCTCGTCACCGGCACAATTGCTGAAGTGGTGGGCGCGCCAGACGTTGACCTGGTGGTGGAGTTGATGGGAGGCGTGGAGCCGGCTCGGTCAGCGATCCTGGACTCCCTGGCGGCAGGCAAACCAGTGGTCACGGGAAACAAGGAACTGTTGGCTCTGCATGGTCCCCAACTCTTTGCAGCCGCTGACCGAGCCGGTGTGGATCTGCTCTTCGAAGCCGCTGTAGGAGGTGGAATTCCACTCATCCGTCCTCTACGAGAGTCCCTCGTGGGGGAGCCCATCACCCGGTTGTTGGGCATTGTCAACGGCACCACCAATTTCATCCTCACCCGGATGAGCGAATTTGGGGCCGACTACCACGACGCCCTGGCCGAGGCGCAACTTCTCGGCTTTGCCGAGGCCGACCCCACGGCTGACGTTGGTGGACATGATGCCGCCAGTAAGGCCGCCATCCTGGCCAGCATCGCCTTCGGTGCCCGAGTCACCGGCAAGGACGTGTCTCGTGAGGGCATCGAGGGCATCACTCCTGATGACGTTGCGTTTGCCGCCCGACTCCATCACGTCATCAAGTTGTTGGCAATGGCCGAGGAGAGAGACGGTGCGCTCAGTGTCCGGGTGTATCCAGCCATGCTCCCCACCACTCATCCGTTGGCCGCAGTCCGCGAGTCGTACAACGCGGTGGTGGTGGAAGGAGCATCAGTGGGTCGCCTCATGTTCTACGGGCGGGGGGCGGGCGGTGCCCCTACGGCCAGCGCGGTCCTGGGTGACGTCATCGATGCTGCTGTGAATCTGCGCAAAGGCACCCACGCCAGCCTAGGAACGCTCGTCCGACTTCCCAAGCGCGCCGCTGATCAACTCACCAGTGCGTTCTATCTGAACATCGAGGTCACCGATCAGCCGGGGGTGTTGGCTGCTGTGGCCAACACGTTTGGCCACCACCACGTTTCCATCCGTTCCATGGAGCAGGAAGGGTTGGGCGATGATGCCCGAATCATCTTCATCACCCACGAGGCCAAGGAAACATCCATGGCCGCATGCCTGCGCCAGCTTCGCCGACTCGGTGCCGTGAAACGGGTGGTAAGCGTGCTGAGAGTAGTGGAGGACCACTGATGCTGTATGTGTCCACCCGAGGGGGGATGGAGCCACGGCCATTCCTGGAGATCCTCATGGAGGGTTTGGCTCCTGATGGCGGGCTGGTGATGCCGCAGTCCGTACCTCGCCTCGATGCGGACGACCTGGCCAGGATGAGGCCAATGAGCTACCAGCAGTTGGCAGTGGAAATCATTGGACGATTTGCCACGGACATCCCCGGTGCGGACCTTCAACGCCTGGTAGCGCTGACCTATACGGCGGAGGTCTTTGGCAGTGCCGACATCACACCGGTGACGCCGCTGTGGGAGAACCTGCATGTCCTAGAATTGTCGAACGGCCCCTCGTTGGCGTTCAAGGACGTGGCCATGCAGTTCCTTGGTCATCTGTTCGCATATGTCCTGGACCGCACTGGCGCAGAACTCAACATTCTGGGCGCCACGTCTGGCGACACGGGTGGTGCGGCCATTTATGCCATGCGGTCCAAGCCACACATCAGGGTGGTGATGCTGTCGCCGCTGGGCCGTACCAGCGCGTTTCAGGCGGCTCAGATGTACAGCGTGTTGGACCCGAACATCCACAACTTGGCCATGAGGGGTGTGTTCGACGACTGTCAAGACATCGTGAAGAACATCGGTGAAGATGCTGAGTTCAAGGCTCGCCATCACATCGGCACGGTCAACTCCATCAACTGGGCCCGTGTGATGGCCCAGAGCGTTTACTACTTCAAAGCCTATTTTGCGCTCACCGAATCAAACGATGAGCGGGTCAGTTTCGCTGTTCCGAGCGGCAATTTTGGCAATGTCTATGCCGGGCACGTAGCTAGGACCATGGGGTTGCCCATCGAGCGGTTGGTACTGGCCACCAACGAAAACGATGTGTTGGACGAATTCTTTCGCACGGGAATCTATGCACCTCGATCATCGAGTGCGGTACAGGCCACCAGCAGCCCCTCCATGGACATCTCCAAAGCATCCAACTTCGAGCGGTTCGTCTATGACTCGGTCGGTGGCGATGCCGCACTCACACGCGAACTGTACGCGCGCCTAGGTACGGATGGACGATTCGACCTGTCATCACCGGAACAGCGCCGGTTGGTGTCTGACTCCGGGTTGGCCAGCGGAACCTCGAGTCACGCAGATCGGATGAGCACCATCCGCGAAGTCTCAGAACGTACGGGCCGGGTGGTGGACACCCATACCGCAGACGGCATCAAGGTGGCCCGCCACTTCGCCGCAATGTCGCCCGACATCCCCATGATCTGTCTCGAGACAGCGCTCCCCGCCAAATTCGCCGACTCCATCGTGGAGGCCCTCGGTCACCCTCCCCGCCGACCAGCGTCCTATGAGGGTGTGGAGGACAGGGAACAACGGGTACGGGTCATCGACAACGACGTGGATGCAGTGCGCCGATTCATTGCTGAACTCACGGGATCGTGAGCGGGCTCGATGGGCACGAGGGGTGCCCAGGGATGATGGTTGTCAATGGGGTGCAGGAAGAGATAGGGTGCGATTGCTGGAAGGTGTGTCGGGCACGTACGTAGTCGGATCGGGTACGTAACACATCTCGAAAGCTCACCTCGACGTTACGGCCCCGGTCTCCGGAAGCCGATCCATCCGTGAACTTTGCGGCTTGGTCCGCGTCGAAGTACTCCCCAATTCACCCGTCCCGCCATGCGGGACCCTGGGCGGATCGCACAGTCCGCTGGAGGCATCACATGTCAGAGACGATGGATCTGGAACGTTCGGTACTCGAGCGTAAGGAGCGTGACGAACTCGCCACCATCGCAGGAGCGTTGGGCATGAAGCCCGGTGCCCGCGCCAAAAAGGAAACCCTCATCGACCAGATCCTGCGCGGTGCGGGCGTGGGAACAAGTGCCGGGCCTTCGTCGGATATTTCGACCGACGCAGTCGCAGCCAAGCCGAAACGGGTGACCCGAGCTCGCAAAGCAGTGGCCGAGCCGCCGTCTGCCGGTGCCACGGACGAAGTTCGGGAGCCTGCCCGGGTAGAAACGGTGTCAGCCCCATCAAATCGTCCCCGCTCCGCCCGATCAGGATCCTCGGGAGCAGCAGCGCGTTCGGCCACGCTGTTCGATCCGTTCGCCGAGGCCACGCAGTCCGCACCGCTCGATCGCAACGATGAAGAAGCGGGCCTGAGCACCGCAGGCCAGAACACCGTTGCGCGTAGCCGTAACGGATCTGCGGACGGCTCGAACGCGGGCTCTGGAGCCACCGTGGTGGTGCCCACGCCGGCATCGCT
>JAYVGK010000027.1:0-2681 GCA_043772215.1 Acidimicrobiales bacterium
GGCGAACGCACCGGCAATGCCGATCTGGCGTCGCTGGTACCCAACCTGCAATTGAAGATGGGATACACGGCGCTGCCCGAGGGTCGCATCGAACGCATCACCGTGGTGTCACATCATCTGGCCGAAATCGTGAATCAGCCGTTGCCCAGCCAGCGCCCGTACGTAGGTACCAGTGCCTTCGCCCACAAAGCTGGTTTACATACCAGTGCCATCGCCCGTGCTCGTGACGCCTACGAGCATCTGAATCCATCCTTGGTGGGTAACGGCACCCGCTTCGTGGTCAGCGAGATGTCGGGGCGGTCCACGTTGGAACTCAAAGCAGTGGAGTTGGGTCTGGACTTGGCGGGGGCCAACCTGGGCGCCGTACTCGATGAGTTGAAGGCCAAGGAGTACGAGGGGTATCACTTCGAGGTGGCTGACGCGTCACTGGAATTGTTGCTGCGCAGAGCCACTGGTTGGGCCCAGCCGTATTTCCGCCTGGAGAGTTACCGCGTCATCACCGAGGAAGTGGATGGTGGCCATACCAACTGCGAGGCCACGGTGAAGGTGTGGCTGCCCGACTCGGTGGGTGTGCCCGATGCCGACCGCCGCGTGGCGGTGGCCGAGGGCAACGGCCCGGTGAATGCCCTTGACTCGGCCTTCCGACTGGCAGTGTTGGAACGATTCCCAGTATTGGCATCGGTACACCTCACCGACTACAAGGTCCGAGTGTTGGACACCAGCGAAGGTACGGGGGCGCGCATCCGGGTACTCATCGACTCCACCGACGGTGAACGCAGTTGGTCAACCATCGGCGTCAGCGAAAATGTCATCGACGCGTCGTGGTTGGCGCTACAGGACTCATTGGTGTTTGCGCTGTTGCACGCTGCATAGGGCGCCAATTACGGGCAGCGGTAGGGGATGGCCTCGAAGCGAACGGTGTAACGCGGCCCAAGTGGGGCTGGTAGTGACCGCGAGGTGGAGAGGGTGAAATTGTCGTAGGAACTGGTGTCATAGCTACCCAGTTGACCCTGTAGGCACTGCGGCACCCGGATAATATGCGCGCTTTGCTGGGTGGCCACGATGAAGCGGTGCGCCACGGGGTCGGCCCCCACCCGGAACACCATTGGCCGAGGCCGCAGCAGCAGTGCTCGTACGGTGCCCCCCAGGCCTGGGTCCAGTCCATCGAAGTGGGCCACCACTATCTCGTCGCCGGCGCTTTCCGGCACTGTCACGGGCCTACCCTGAGCAGCGGAAAACGATCTCAGGGCCCGGCCCCGGCCACAACGGCTGGTGGCGTTGCGCACAAACAGATTCCAGTCGCTGCCGAACGCCACCATGGAGTAACGGCACAGCATCTCCACATTGGCCGCCGGTGATTGGAAGCGGGGGATTCGCCCGTCGAGAGCCAGTGATTGATGCAGGATTGCTTGTGGTGCTGATGCTGAGGCCAGCGCATCAGCATTGAGGTGATCCAAACCGGGCGTGTAGGCCATATAGGACTGGAACACCGGCAGCGGACGCCAGTTGAGCCGATAAACCCACGCCACCGACGCATCCCACGGTTCTATGTGCACTGACTTGTTGCCAATACGCTCGATCATGGTGGGTGGCACCTTCATCACCGTTGGTTGAGCGGTGTGACCCCAGGCCACCAAGCGGGTGCGTCGCGATTGCGATGTGGTCATGTCTGCCAGGTAACGCACCGATCGCATCCCCTTTGTCGGGTCCATGAACGGGACTCCAACAACGGCGTTTACCGATAGGGCCATCACCACCATGGCGCCGCACAACGCTGCGGCCAGCGACATGCTCAACGCCTGCGGGCGCCGAGTGGCGGGCCGAGAGGCGAGTACCACCCCGAGTGCGATGAACAGCGCCACCAAACGTTGCATATGGCCACCGTCGGAACGCAAAAACGCCTGTTTCACGGCCACCAGAACCATCGACGTTGCGAATACGCACACCACCGCCCGACGACGCCACGACAGCGCCCGTATGGCGGTCGCCAGTAGTGCACTGACGCCCACCGTTGCCGCCACGGTGGCGCGAGCCCACCAGTCACGACCGTTGTCGGCCCCCATGGCGGCGTTGTGGCCCAGCACCACATCCACCGACAAGCGCACCCACGACCCCAATGATCCAATGGGCTGGCCCAGCAGTACCCACAACACCACCAGGCTTGCAGTCATCGCCCCCACAGTGATCAGCAGCAGGATTCCCGTCCGTCGAGGCCCTTCACTATCGGCGACGCCTGCCCCCACCACATACAGCAGTAGGGCCATTGCGCCCACCACGCCCACATCCACTTTGATAAGTGCACCTAGTACAATGGCAACGGCCAACAACGCCGTGACCCGACGACTGAGTTGACAGTGTTTGGTGGTGAGGCGGGCCACGCCGGCGGCCAGGGCCACCACCAACACCACGCCGGGGGCGTCACCCCCGAAACCCTGCGGGGCCACCATGGCCCAGGTGAGTGGTATCGCCAAAGCGGCGGCCAGCCACCATGACACCACCCGCTGCAGCCGACTGATGAGGAACCACGCCACGAAGGCAAACAGCGGGATGCGCAGCCATCCGGCCACCAGCCCTTGCGCCGGATACGCAATGACCGGTTGCACCAAGAATCCCAACGGACCAAACGTGTAGATGATGTCGGTACCGAAGTGCAGGTGATGGTGGCGGGCCATGTGCAGACC
>JAYVGK010000028.1:0-8410 GCA_043772215.1 Acidimicrobiales bacterium
CAAACCATCGTGGGCACCTTGGGAGGGGTGTACATCGACTTCCCGAAGGCGTCTCGCGACACCGTCACCGGGCTCAACCAGCCCGTAGGCCACAATCTCCTCACTCCTGAGCAGGCCGTGGCCTACGTGCGAAGTCGACACTTCGAAACCGGTGAAAACAACAAGTGGACCTCTGACGGTCGGGGCGATTTAGGCCGTGTGGTGCGCCAACAGGCATTCATCAAGGCGGTCCTCCAACGGGCCATCGACCAGGGGGCTCGTAATCCACTCACTGCCAATGCTCTGCTGTCGAACGCCACCAGTGCCATCAAGTTGGACAACACGTTCTCTTTGAGCAAGCTGGGTGATCTGGCCAAGAGTTTCCGCTCCTTCGACCCAGCGTCGCTGGAGAGTTACACCGTGCCCGGAACCCCGGCCACCATCGACAAGAAGTCGATTCTCAAGGTGGACAGGCCAAAAGCCTCAAAAATCGTCGGCAAGTTCGGCAACCGGGGCTGAGTTCAGACGGCTGATCGAATGTCGGCTAAGCGATGCTGCACCCAATTGGCCGCTGCTGACCCATCGGCCAGGGAACGTACATCGGCACGGGCCTGCTCCACCCGAGCGGCCAGCTCGGGGCTGTTGCGCCTCCCATACAGATCTCCCAACAGGGCAGCGGCGGCCACAAGGTCAGGCTCATGCACCACCGACCCGGCCGGATACGGGCCCGCCGTGTGGTCGAGTCGGATGGGGGTGGCGGGCACCAGCCAAGAATTGTCCGCCGTCATGAATGCCAGGTTGCCGGTGGCCCCGGTGGCCACCACGGGAGTGCCCACCGCCATGGCCTCGAGTATCAACAATCCGTACCCCTCGGAGCGATGCAACGACACATAACAATCGAGGGCAACCACGAATTGATGCTGCTGGGCGGGACTGTACGTGGCGTCGATGACCGTGATGTCGGGCCGTTGGGCCACAGCGTCGTGGATGGCCTGGGCCGACTCGGGATGGCCAGGTCCATTCATCGTCTTCACCACCAAATGCGGCGCATCAGCACCAATTGCGGGCTGGGCAAACGCTATGCACCACGCCGCGATGAGACCCAACGGATTCTTGCGGACCGACATCGAGCCATGGTCAAACGAGAAGCCCGCCAGCCAACCCGACGGGAGCCCCAGTGACGCCCGTGCGGCACGGCGAGAGGCGTTGAGCGCGGGCACCTGGGTCCCCAGCGGCATCACGTATACCGCCATGGCAGGAGGGGCGTCGGCGCGTACCGCTTGGGCGGTGAACTCCGAGGTCACCCACACTTCGTCGAGATATTCGAAACCCGGGATCATGTTGGCGGTGAGCCGCTCGGCCTCCCAGAACCACAGGCCCACCGTGTACGAACAAGAAGGCCATGAACTGCCGGCGCTACGGATGAATCGGGGTAGTTCGGACCCATTGAGGCAGATGATGGTCACGTCCATTGGATCTGGTCCGGGAGGGCGTTCGCGCCATGGCACCGATGCCGAGATGAGGTGGCGGTAGGTCTGCGTGGCCACCCGTTCACCGGCTCGTTCCACTGCGCTCACCATCAGCCGACCCGCTTGACCCAGGCCCAGGGCGGCATCGAGATAGCCCACCACCAGCACGCCCTGCGTCATCGCAGGACTCGGCAGCGTCAAGTTGAGCGTGGGAGTTGGCTCCACTGCGCCAGGAATGAGCCATTGGGGCAGACGCCCGTCTTCGACGCCGAGATGAGTCGCCCACTCCAGCAATCCCCTACGCGCCCATACGGTTTCCAGATCGGCAAATGCCTCGTGCAGGTCGGGGCGGCGGCGATGGATTTCCGCCAGCGCCCGACTCACCGGATACGGCGCCGCAGTGACCGGTTCGGCCAGCCAAGATCGGTACGCATGAGGGTCAGGACCGAACGGGTTGGGCGGGGGGGGAGGGGCAACGCAAGCCGTCGATGTAGTGCCATTCAATCGCAGGTCGCGCGGTGATCCGGCCAGTAGGTCGCGGGGAACTTGCTCCAACGAACGTTGGGTAGATGGGGCATAGGGAGCCAGTAGCGGAGCCGCCACATCGAGGTGTGCGGCAAGATGAGTAATTGTAAGTGTGCGTAAAATCATGGGAATAGCAACGCCATCGCGTTGCGCCCACCACGAATCGTCGTCGCCAATTCCGTTGCGTGGCGGGGTTGGATTGGGTGACGGAACAACCAAGGCGCCGTCACGGTCGATGAGGGCAAGGTGCAACTCCACGTTGGACATCCCACGGTCGGTACCCCACCACGTACCTGCGTCAGGCGCCCTGCCAAAGTCGATTGCCGGTGCACTACACACTGTCCGGCGCTGCCACTCCAGAAGCGATTCACGCTGACCCGCCACAAAGCACCGATCAGCGGTGACCACCAGTGAAGAGTCCCGACATAGGGAGGACCACCCGCTGCGCTCGTCGGGAAGGCGGTGATCGAGGGAGACATCTACATCGATCAGCACGGCGACGCCGTCGGAGTTGGTGCCATCGGGAGGGTGCCGCAAGGCGGCCGCCATTGCCCATGGGCCGAAGACCATTGCCGCCGCCGATGCCGGGTGAAGCAGGCGCAGGAGCGACGACAGCGGCCTCGACATCCCGGCCACCTGCGGGTCGATCACCATCGTGGTCGGCGTCACCTTCGAATCCGCTTCGGTCCCGTCGGCCACCAAGATCAGCATGCGAGGGTTGGCTGGATAGAGCTCTGCCCACCGATCGGCGAGGCGCAGAGCAGCGCAAAGTTGGCGGCGAAGGACAACGGTGCACGGTTGCACAGGACAGGGAGGGTACCGTCTCCAGCAGCGATGCCAGATGCACCTTCTCCCGATGCTGTATCTGGCGGACCTAACTCGGTCCCGCCGCAATCCGCTACTCCCGTGACGGCGGTGATGTTCGTACCGTCGAGTCCCGAGCAGTGGCTGCTCCCCATCCGCAGCTTGTTGGCCACCACCGATCTATCGATTGTGGTGGGGGTGTTGTACCCGGTCCACGGTGTGATGTTCGACGACATCGATGAACGCGTCACCTGGGGTCCGATGGGCTCCGTGAGTGAACTGGTGGATACCACCTATGCGTCGACGCGAGGCCATGTGGTGGTCATAGACGACGCCGTGTCGCTACCACCGGACCCGTTCATCACGGCACTGCGTTGGATTTCTGAAGATCTGCGGGTATCCACGGTGAGCTACTTGTCCAACGCGTCGGGACCGCTCAGTTTCCCGGTTCGCAATCTCACGCAAACACGCGCTCTTGACGGCCATGATGAGCAGTCGTTGACGAGGACGTTGCGCAGCGAACCACCGGCGGCGCAACCGGCGCCTATTGCAATGGCCACTGGTTGCGTGGTGGTGCTCGCAGCTGCTGCGCTCGGTGCGGTTGGCTGTCTGCAGGCGCCATCGTCGGCCCGCTTTGATGTGGCCGTCGCTGATTTCAGTGCACGGGCCCGGGGCAAGGGTTTCGTGGACCTGTGCGATACCTCTACGTTCATCACGCGCTGCTCCGATGTGTCGATGCATCCCGTTGACCATCACCTCACCGCCGACGACATGGGATGGCTGTTACACCGTCACCGTTGGCTCATTGGCTTCCTCGATGATCAGCGCGCTGACGGAGAGTCGGCATTCGCAGCTGCGTTTGATGTGGCCCGAGTAAAGGTGTTGGGGCTACGAATTCTGGTCGACGGGGCGTGCTTCGGTCCCCACGAAACCGGCACCCAAGTGGCCACCACCCAAACACTGCGTGCGCTGAGTGCCAACCCCCATGTGGCATGGATCGGGGTAGCCCTGCCCGGTCCCATCCCGGCTTACGCCCTTCCCGTGCTCGGCCACCCCAAGGTGCAGGCAATGGAAGCGGGCAGCGGTGACCTCGCCAAATTTGGGCCGGTGGACATTGCGTTTCGTCCATTTCAACCGGTGCCCGGGTTCGACCTTGCGGCCTGGACCCAGGTGGGTCACCGCTTCGTGGTGAGCATCCTCGACCTCATTGCCTGGAACAACGGCAGCTACTTCCCAGCCTGGCAGGATTGGGACCGATACCGCCGCACCATCGAGGCGGTCACCAGAGCAGCGGATGCGCTCACCGTCATTTCTGCCGATGTGGCTGGCCAAATTCGTCTGCACAGCCTGCCGGTGGATAGGGATCGGGTGCATGTGGTGCCGTTGGGTACCGGTCACCTTGATGAGAACGCCCCCACCCGGTATCCGGCAGAGTTGGCCGCACGCGGATTTTCGGCCCGATCCTTCGCCCTGTGCCTGGGGGTCAATTACGGCCACAAGAATCGTGATCTGGCCATGGCCGCACACGCCGAATTACGAGGGCGCGGTTATGATCTGGATCTGGTGTTGGCTGGACCGGCGGTGCCTTATGGCACCACCCGGTTGGCCGAGTCGGCCTTCCTCGGTCCAGATTCCCATGTACACGTACTACCAGAGGTGGCCGAAGATGAGCGGAATTGGCTGCTGCGTCATGCTGCGCTGGTGTGGTACCCCACGTCGGCGGAAGGATTCGGATTCCTACCGTTTGAAGCGGCCGCATTCGAAACTCCCACAGTAGCGGTGGGGTTTGGCCCCATTGTGGAGTTGGCCGCCGCCGGTCGTATCGCCGGTGACGATGTGCCGCTGCTGGCAGCCAACTGGACGCCGGGCGCCCTGGCTGATGTGGCAGAACGGCTTCTCAGCGATCCCGCTCTTGCGCAACGGCATCAGGCGGCCCTGGTCCGGGCCGGCGGCCACTACAGTTGGGATGGTCATGCGGAACAGCTAGTGGCATTGTTTCGCCAAGTTCTCGCTCTTCCCCGCCGTTCGAGGTATCTATCGTGACCAGCCCGGACAAATACACAAACCCTGAACTAGCTGCTCCCAAGCTGTCGTTAGTGGCGGCCGCAGCCGCCGAAGCCGAAGCACTGGCCGATGCAGTGGATGCCGCCGATGCAACTGCGGATATCGTCGGGGCCATCGACCGGCTGTCGCTCAACCAGGCGTTGCTCGACGTGGAAATTGCCAATGCTCGGGTGCTCGACCTCACCGCCAGGTTGGTGGAATCCAATCAGCGCGCTGATGGTCTGCGCGCAGACCTCGAGTCTGTACGAAGCAGCGCAACTAATGTAAGCGTCCAAGCCAACGCTGATGTGGCGGCCATGCGCTGCGAAATGGCCGTCCATCAGGCGTACCTCGATGAGCAACGTTCTTCAACGGCCTATCGGTGGGCGGCCAAGGTGTGGAATCTGCGCAATGCCCTGCGCAGCTAACCCAATGTCATGACCCGCCGTGTGCTGGTCGCCGTCATCGTCTACGACGGTCGTGCGTTCGTGCCCCGAGCGCTTCACTCCATTGCTCGGTTGAGCACCGACAGTCGCACCCAGGTCGATGTGTTGGTTCTCGACGATGCCAGTCCAGACCCTGGGTGGGGCGAAGAGTTGTCGGCGCTGTGTGCAGTGCTGGGCATCGGCTACTACTGCTCGCCCCGCAACCTGGGCATCCCCCGCAACATGAATCTGGCGTTGTTGCGCGCCGAGGCCGAGGGCTACGACGCTTGCGTGTTGTTGAACTCCGACGTGGTGGTTCCTCTGAATCTGGTGGACTCGCTGGCGGCCGTGGCTGATACCAGTACCACCATTGCCAGTGTCACGGCGTGGGCCAACGACGTCAGCATCTACTCCCTCGCCAACCACCGAGCGACGGAAATATTGAGTTCCCAAGAGCGTCTCGATGCCGTGTCAGCATCATTGGCGGAAGAGTTTGGGGCCACTGGTATCGAGCTACCCACCGGTGTCGGCTTCTGTCTGTATATCCCCCAGCGCGCCATCGCCGAAATTGGGCTGTTGGATCCGGTCTTCGGGCGTGGGTACGCCGAAGAGGTGGACTGGTGCTGTCGGGCCACGGCGGCGGGTTGGCACCACGTGTTGGCTCCCAGTGCATTTGTGTTTCACATGGGCTCGGCCACCAACAGCGCGGCGGGGGTGCTCCAGAAGGGGATGCGTACGGTGGTGGTCAACGAGTCCATCGTCGATCACCGTCACCCTGATTACCGTGATCGTCTGGCCGAGTGGGCAGGTCGCAATCCGTTGGCGCCGATACGCACCCGTGCATTGCGCCGATTGGTGTCGGACGCCGCCCGGTGGCGCGGAGTGGTGGTGGACGCTACGTGGCTGCATCGACCTGGCCCTGGTGGCACCGTAGTTGATGATCGGGTGCGGGTGGTGGTAGCGCCCGATGGTCCAGTGGCAGTGGCGGTGGCCCATGTCGATGGTTGGGAATTGCCCATGATGGTGGGGTCCGAAGGGGTGCTCCACACCATTGCCGGCCTGCTGGGGGTGCGCGCCGAAGAGATCCGGTTGCTGGACCGGGGCGCCCAATCTGGTCGCCTCACCGTCGAGGCAATAGCCGACGGGGTACCACTGCGTTCGCTGGCCCGCTATCCCGAGCGGGTGTAGCGGGTAGGGCCACTAACGTTCGGACATGGCCTTCGTGCTGCCCCCGTACCCTTACGACCGGTTGGAGCCCGCCAGGGCGGCCGCTGCGCTAATCGACGGAGGTGCTGTGGATTTGTCGGTGGGGACGCCGTGCGATGCGCCACCTGCGGCGGTGCTGGAAGCCCTGGGTCACTCCAACACCGAGCGCGGTTATCCCACATCGTTGGGCTCGCCCGCCTTCCGGCGGGCCGCCACGGGATGGTTGCAGCGCCGGTTGGGAGTAACGGTGGATGCTGATCGCCAAGTGGCGGCGTGCATCGGCACCAAGGAGTTCGTGGCCACCACTCCTCACTACCTACGGTTGCTGCATGCAGCGCGCGACACCGTGTTGTACCCAGCGGTTGCGTATCCCACTTACGAGATGGGGGCCATGTTGGCTGGGTGCCGAGCCGTGGCCGTGCCGGTGGACGAGCGGTGGTGCATGCGCCTCGACGCCATCGACCCGGGTGATGCAGCCCGGGCGCTGTGTCTGTGGGTGAACACGCCGGGCAACCCTGCCGGAAATCTCGATGACCTGGATGCTGCGGCACAGTGGGGTCGGGCCCACAACGTCACGGTGTTGTCCGACGAGTGTTACAGCGAGTTCACCTGGACCGGTCCGCCCCGGACCGTTCTCAGTAGCGGGGTGGATGGCGTTCTGGCCGTACATTCACTGTCCAAGCGGTCCAACCTGGCCGGGCTTCGGGTAGGTTTTTACGCCGGAGACCCACTCGTAGTGCACCACCTGTCCGAAGTTCGTAAGCATGCTGGGTTCATGGTTCCGGGGCCGGTACAGGCTGGCGCCACTGTGGCATACAACGACGATGCGCACGTAGATGCTCAGCGCGCAGTGTATGTACGACGGCTCCAGCAATTCATTCCGGTGTTGGTCGGTGCCGGGTTTCAGGTTTCCATGCCCGAGGGTGCGTTCTATCTGTGGGCCCGAGTCCCCGGTGGCGACGCTTGGGCGGCGGCTGATTGGTTGGCTCGTGAGGCCGGGATCTTGGTATCGCCGGGCGATTTCTACGGTGATTCGTCGTCGGATCACATCCGCGTGGCCATGGTGCAACCTGATGACCGGTTGATGTTGGCAGCGCAGCGATTGTCCGCCATTGGGATCTATGACGCATCGGTGCCCGTGTCAGCTTCGGTGAAATCGTGACCGATCTGCTGGCGGCCACGGCTGAGTTGGTGAACCTGGCGTCGGTGAGCCATCACGAGGGTCCGATGGTGGATCATTTGGAAGCGCGCTTACGAGCAGTTCCATGGTTGAGTACCGAGCGGGTGGGTATGAACTTGGTGGCCCGTACTTCGCTGGGTCGTGCCACCCGCTTGGTGCTGGCCGGCCATACCGACACGGTGCCCGTCAACGACAATGCCACCGCACGCATTGATGGCGATGTGTTGTACGGGTTGGGATCGGCGGACATGAAGGGGGGGCTGGCGGTGTTCATGTACTTGGCCGAGACGGTGTCTGAGCCATCGGTCGATCTCACGTTCGTGTTCTACGAATGTGAAGAGGTGGCGGCAGAGTTCAATGGATTGAAACGGCTGTTGGCCGAGCGCCCAGAGCTGTTAGCGGGCGACGCAGCCATCTTGGGGGAGCCGACATGTGCGCGTATCGAGGCGGGATGTCAGGGCACCATGCGACTGCAGCTCACTCTGAACGGTTCACGTGCCCATACCGCCCGCCCGTGGATGGGACGAAATGCGATTCATCGGTTGGCGGGTGTGCTCAATACGTTGGCGACATACGAGGAGCGCCGGCCGGTGATCGACGGCTGTGAGTTTCACGAGGTGGTTCAGGCAGTGAAGGTGGAGGGAGGGGTGTCTGGCAACGTGGTGCCGGACTCGGTGGTACTCACCATCAACCATCGTTTTGCGCCAGACCGAGCCATTGCCGATGCCGAGGCCCATATTCGCCACCTGCTCGGTGACGAATTGCTGGGTGACTCAGCG
>JAYVGK010000029.1:0-7511 GCA_043772215.1 Acidimicrobiales bacterium
GGTCGCTCCGGAACATTCGTACGCGCCGAGCGACGGCGCGGTGCAGCCCAGCGTTACAACTCCGTGGTGGGCGAAATTGGCTCCCGCCTCGACCTGGCCACCGGAGTGCCCGATCCTGATCTGCTTCCCGAGGTCCGACGTGCTCTGGCCCAGGTGAGTCGCCGGACCCTCACCACCACCTATCTGGATCAGCCCATCCTGCCCCGTTTGGAAGAGCTGCTGTCCGAGTCCTGGCCGTTCGTTCCCGAACGATTCACCGTGGTGGACGGCGCCCTCGATGCATTGGACCGGGTATGCGCGGTGGTGGTGCGTACCGGGGATCGCGTATTGGTAGAGGACCCGGGTTTCCCACCGCTTTTTGACCTCATCGAACAATTGGGAGGCGTACCGGTGGGGGTGGCAGTAGACGATGACGGGATGATTCCAACGGCATTGGTGGCCGCTCTCAGAGTGCATCCAGTGGCCATCATCATCCAGCCGCGGGCGCAGAATCCGTTTGGTTCATCACTGTCCGCCGACCGTCTTGCGATTCTGGCAGCGTTGATAGAGCCCAGCACCTCGTTGGTGGTGGAGGACGATCACAGCGGAGACATTGCGTGGTTCCCTGCCCTCAGTATGGGCACATACCTTCCACAACGTACCGTGCACATACGAAGTTTCTCCAAGTCGCACGGGCCCGATCTGCGATTGGCCGCCATTGGTGGAGCTGGCGCAGTGGTGGACGACGTGGTTGACCGGCGCCGATTGGGGCCGGGTTGGTCCAGTCGTTTGCTGCAAGCGGTGTTGGTGGAGATGCTGCGCGATCCGCACACGGTGGCCACGGTGGGTGCCGCCCGCCAGGAGTATCACCGACGCCGCGTCAACCTAGCGGCCTTGTTGCACGACAGAGGGCTGGTGACGCACGGAGTGGATGGCATCAACCTGTGGCTGGATGTGGCGGACGAGCACACCGCCCAGGTGATGCTCACGGTGGCCGGAGTGGGAGTGGCGCCTGGCGCCGCCTTCTGGCTGGGGGTCCCTACGGTGCCCGGCAACCTGCGGGTCACCCTCAACTACGACGGTGACCGGCTGGAGTGGCTGGCCGATTCACTGGCCGCCGCCGCTCGGCTCTAGTCATGTCGCATTTCGCCCGGTGGCGTCTGGTTACCAGTCGCCTCGGCTGTCTTCGGTGCGGGTGTCCGCCCCGTAGCGCCATCCGATCAACGACAACATCATCACCACTGCCAATCCCAACATGTGCATCGTCCTTTACGATCAGGTACCCACTCAGGATCACATATCAGTATCTAGAAGTGAAATGCAGGTTGTGATTCAATATGATCATGGAACAAGATCAACCGGTGGGAGCAGACAGCCCGGAACTGTTGTTTGGTGTGGAGGTTCGTCATCTGGCTGCGCTGTCGGCCATTGCCCAGACCAAGTCGTTCTCCAAGGCCGGTGAGCAGCTCGGTTATGCCCAGAGCGCCATCTCCCAACAACTGGCAGCCTTGGAACGGGCGGTAGGACACAAGTTGGTCGAGCGCCCCGGTGGCCCTCGGCCGGTGTCGCTCACCGAAGCCGGTTCGGTGTTGCTGCGCCACGCCGAGTCGATCACTGCCCGACTACGCGCCGCCAAAGCCGACCTTGACGCGCTGGCCGCCGGGGAGGCGGGTGTACTGCGGGTGGGTACCTTCCAGTCCGCTGGAGCGCGCATCCTGCCTGCGGTACTGGCCCGATTCCGCCAACACTGGCCACTGGTGGAGGTGGCACTGTCTGGGCAGAACAACGAATTGCACCTGGCCCGAATGGTGCTGAACGGAGAACTGGATCTGTCGTTCGTCGACGTTCAAACGGTGGAACCGCCGCTGGAGTCGGTTCAGCTTCTGGTGGATCCGTATCTGGTGCTGGTTCCCTCTGACAGTCCCCTGGCCGCCCGTCCTTGGTTGAACCTGTCTGATTTGGCCGACGTTGACCTCATCACCTGCGCCACTTCGGACCCGTGTTCGCGCCGTCTCGCTCAAGCGTTCGCCGCATGCGACACCACACCTCGCATCGTATTTCGTACCGACGACAACCTCACCGTGCAACGCCTGGTGGGCGTGGGTCTGGGGGCGGCCGTGGTGGCGGCGCTCACCGTGGAGCGTCAACTCGACGGAGCCAACGTGGTGCGGATACCGCTCGCACCCAAGTCCACCATCGAGCGTCATATCGGATTGGCCTGGCACGGTGACCGCTACCGCTCACGAGCCGCCCGGGCATTCGTGGACGAAGCGCTCTTTGTGGCCCCGAGCTTGGCTGATTGAGCGCTTCGGATCAGCGGCCCACCACCCACACCAACATCTTGCGCACCAGGTCATCGAATGCGGCAATGCCCAGTTCCAGATCCGCTTCGGCGGTGTCTTCGATATGGGTATGGGACAGGCCGCCGATCGACGGGACGAACATCATGACGGTAGGGACACCAGCGCGAGCCATCTCCGCCGAATCATGCATGGGCCCCGACGGCATGATTTGGCGTACACCGCTATGGGCCTCTACGGCGTCGGCGGCAAACTGCACAAGGTCGGGCTCGAAGTCGATGGGGGCGATGGACCACATCATGTCCACCTGCGCCTCCACGTTCTCCTCCGCCGCGATTCGACTCACCAACTCCTCCAAGCCCGCCACCATTTGCTGCAGTACTGCGGTATCGAGATGGCGCATGTCCACACTGAATTCGGTCCGGCCGTTGACCGCCGTGGGCACTGCGGGATGAACCTTCCACACCCCAATGGTGGAGAACGCATCGTGGTCCAGACCGAGCTGACGTACTTCCACGGCCATACGGGCGGCCGCCAATGTGGAGTCTCTACGCATCCTGATGGGTGTGGCGCCAGCGTGGGCGGCCTGACCCTGGATCTTCACCAATCGGCGCTCTACACCCAGGATGCCGTGCAGCGCAGCCAGGCGCAGCCCAGCCGCCTCCAGCACAGGGCCCTGCTCGATATGCAGTTCCGCAGACGCCTTGATACTGGGGAGGATGTCGCCGGCGGTGAGGATGGTGTCGAGATTGACTCCATGCGCGCTTACGGTTTCTTCCAAAGTGGCGCCGGTCCCGTCCTTGAAACTGCGGATGGTGTCCACCTCCAACGTGCCACCCACTGCGCCGCTCCCGAACAGGGACCGCCCGAAGCGTGCTCCTTCTTCGTCGGCCCAGTCCACCACGCTGACGCTCACCGGTAGATGCACGTTGTCACGATGCAATGCGCGCAGAACTTCTCCTCCGGCCAGAACCCCGAGTGCGCCGTCCAGCCATCCCCCGTTGGGTACCGAGTCCAAGTGGCTGCCCAACACAATGCGATCGTGGCTATCGCCTTGCAGGGTGACCCACAAATTGCCCGCTCCGTCGATCTCGGTGACCACCGGAACTCCATCGAATGTGGTTTGAAACCACTCTCTGGCTTCTACCCATTTGGGGGTCCAGGCCAACCGTTGGCTGCCTTCGGCGGTGGCCGTGAGACTGCGTAGTTCCTTGAGATCGGCAACGACACGGGCAGGATCGGCGGGCATGACTTGTTGTATCGCACTTCCGCTCCTGTCCTGTCGAGGCAAGATGGGTGGGTGAGGCCCCACCGACCAGTGCGACGCCATTCCGGCGAGGCCATCGCCACTCCCGTACTGCCCCCAGGTAAGGAGATGGAACTGGCGGGGCGGGGCATGGTCTTGGTGCGGTCATGGGCGGGGCCCAAGGATCGGCGCAAGGCCCGCAAACTGGCGCCGCTGATACTCATCCATGGCTGGACGGTGACCGCCGACCTCAATTTCTTTCGGCTCTATGAGTTGTTGGGGGAACGCCATACCTACGCGTCATTCGATCAGCGTGGCCACGGACGGGGATTGCGACCGGATCAGTTCACGCTGGAGGACTGCGCCGATGATGTCATTGCCGTGGCCGATGCCATGGGCTGGGCCGAAATTGTGCCGGTGGGGTATTCGATGGGCGGCGCCATCGCGCAGTTGGTGGCCCATCGTCATCCGGAGCGGGTGGCTGGATTGGTGCTGTGCTCCACGTCTGCGGTGTTCTCCGAAACCCGTCAGGACAACATCATCTTCGAGGGTCTGTTGGGCCTCACGGCTCGGGCCCTGCGCGCCGCTCCCCCGTTTCTGCGCTCGCGCGTGCCGGGCCGGTGGCGGGCCCCCGATCCTAATTCGCCGCTAGCGGATTGGATGTGGGACGAGACGTATCGCCATGACGCCGCCCTCATCGCCGAAGCCGGGCAGTTGGTGGGGCGCTTCCGTTCAGAGCCGTGGTTGGGCACACTCAACACGCCCACAGCCGTAGTCATCACTGCATCCGACACAGTGGTGCCGCCGAGCCGTCAACGTCAACTGGCGGCCTCCATCCCCGGAGCAACCACACATACGGTGGATTTGGATCATCGGGCGGCAGTACGAGACCCGGCGCTTTACTTCCCGGTGCTCGATGCAGCGCTGGCCAGTGTGGCCCGGCGCCAGCGCGGCCGGGCGTTGCGCACCGTGCAGCATCTGTTGGTGTCCGGGCGGGTGCAGAACGTGGGGTTTCGTCAGTCGATGCAGCGTAGGGCCCAGGATCTGGGGCTGGCGGGGTGGGTACGCAATCGTCGTGATGGCCGAGTCGAAGCGGTGGTGGCCGGGGCTCGGGAGAAAGTGGAGGAGCTGGTGAACTGGGCCCGCCAGGGTCCGCCCATGGCCGACGTGATCGATGTCCGGACCGGCCGCTCCGGCGATGCCGAGGTAGACGGCCAGTTCCTAGTCCGCCCCACCGAATAACCCACACCCACCCACATCGAGCGGAGCAAGGATTCCGCCCTCCAAAACCCCAACTCCACTCGATGAGTGGCGGGTGAGCCGCTACTTCTTGCGCAACAGGGGGCGCGCCGCCCCCACCAAGTACAAGGACCCGGTGACCAGCAACAGGTCGCTGTCCTCGGCGGCGGCCAAACCGTCGGCCAAGGCGCGTGCCACATTGGGAGCAACAGAGGCCTCCACTCCCAAAGCATGCGCCGCATCCACAATGCGCTGTGGATCCATAGCGCGCGGTGACGGTGGCGCAACGGCAATCACCCGACGCGCTCCGGTGCAAAGCGTACGTACCATTTCGATCTCGTCACGACCATCAAGGAGTCCCATGACCACCACCCGACCTTCGATGGTGGCGAACTCCTCATCCAGTGCCGCAGCCGCCGCACGGGCACCAGCAGGGTTATGGGCCCCGTCGAGCATCACCAACGGACGCCGACCCACCACTTCCAAACGACCCGGGTTCACCACAGAGGCAAAGCCGGAGAGCACCACTTCGGGGTCCAATGCTTCACCCAGAAGCGCTTCGGCAGCAGCCAGCGCAATGGCCGCATTGTCACCCTGATAACGGCCATGCAACGGAATGAACACATCTGTGTACGTACGACTTGGAGTGCGAAGCACCAACGCCCGGCCCGACAGGGCCAAGCGATTGGACACACAATCGAACTGATCACCTCGTTGCCAGATGTCAGCCACGCCCCGCTCTTGTGCCAATTCTCGCAGCAACGCCACAATCTCCGGGTCGGTGTCGCCGATAATGGCCACCCCACCTTCCTTGAAGATCCCTGACTTCTCGCGCGCAATGTCAGCGCGCGTACTACCGAAATACTCCATGTGGTCCAACTCGACGTTGGTGATGACCGACACCAGTCCGTCCGCGGCATTGGTGGCATCCCACGTGCCCCCCATACCAACCTCGATCACACCAACATCCACCGCCAAATCTTGGAACCAGCGATACGCCGCAGCGGTGACGAGTTCAAAGAAGCTGCACGCTTCGCCGGTTGCCGTTTCGGCCAGCGCAACATCGGTGAGCGTGGCGGCCAGTTCGGCGTTGCCAATGGGCTCACCGTCGAGGGCAATCCGTTCATTGAGCCGTTCGAGATGAGGCGAGGTATAGGTGCCAACTCGTTGCCCGGCAGCCAACAACAGCGCCGACAACATACGCGCCGTGGATCCCTTGCCATTGGTACCGGTGAGGTGGACCACGTCTACGTCGAGTTGCGGATCGCCGAGAAACGCCAGCAGCCGGCGCATCCGATGGAGTGAGGGTGGCTCCAGGCGGCGGGCTGGCAGCGCCAAACCGGGCACATCGTTGACCGAGGCGCCCTTCTCCATGTTGACGTGACCATCGAGCCACGCCATGGCCTCGTTGCTATCCATGATTGCTACCGAAACAAGGCAGGGATCAAGAAGCGGCGCGGCGGGGACGCTCGATCTTGTCGGGCGTGTCGCTGCGCGGCACCAAGGTGGGATTGACCTTCTCCAAAACCACCTCACGGGTGATGACGCACTTGGCCACATCGGAGCGGCCTGGCAGGTCGTACATCACGTTGAGGAGGACTTCTTCGAGGATGGCCCGCAAGCCACGAGCACCGGTACCGCGCAGCAATGCCTGCTCGGCCACTGCCACCAGCGCATCATCGGTGAACGCCAGATCCACGCCGTCGTATTCAAAGAACTTGCGGTACTGCTTGACCAAGGCGTTCTTGGGCTCGCTGAGGATCTTCACCAGAGACACCCGATCGAGACCCGACACCGCACCCACGATCGGCAACCGACCGATGAACTCGGGGATGAGGCCAAACTTGATGAGGTCCTCAGGAAGCGCTTGGGCGAACAACTCACCCGTGTCGCGCTCGCTGCGGGCCTGCACACGGGCCGTGAAACCCATGCCCTTGTGACCGGTACGAGCTTCGATGACCTTGTCGAGCCCTGCGAAAGCGCCACCACAGATGAACAAAATGTTGGTGGTGTCAATTTGGATGAACTCTTGATGCGGGTGCTTACGCCCACCCTGGGGCGGAACCGATGCCACGGTGCCCTCCAAGATCTTCAACAGCGCTTGCTGCACCCCTTCGCCCGACACATCACGGGTAATCGACGGGTTCTCGCTCTTGCGGGCGATCTTGTCGATTTCGTCGATGTAGATAATGCCGGTTTCCGCCTTTTTGACGTCGTAGTCAGCGGCCTGAATGAGCTTCAGCAGAATGTTCTCAACATCCTCACCCACATACCCTGCCTCGGTGAGGGCAGTGGCGTCGGCGATGGCAAACGGCACGTTGAGCATGCGGGCCAGCGTTTGCGCCAGCAGGGTTTTGCCGCAGCCGGTGGGCCCCAACAACAAGATGTTGGACTTGGCCAGTTCCACTTCCTGCCCGGGACGGTCGGTACCGGTTTGGATGCGCTTGTAATGGTTATAGACCGCAACTGCTAGTTGCTTCTTGGCCTGATCTTGACCAATGACGTACTCGTCGAGGAACGAATGGATCTGGCGGGGACGGGGCAGTTCATCGAATCGGATCTCGCCCGCTTCAGACAATTCCTCTTCGATGATCTCGTTGCACAGCTCGATGCACTCATCGCAGATGTAGACGCCGGGACCTGCGATCAGCTTCTTGACCTGCTTCTGCGATTTCCCGCAGAAGCTGCATTTCAGCAGGTCTCCTCCATCTCCGAACTTCGCCACGTGGTGCCTCTCGCTCTGCTGG
>JAYVGK010000030.1:0-4155 GCA_043772215.1 Acidimicrobiales bacterium
TGCTCATCTACTCATGCCTATCGTTTGGGCCATGAGACTGCTCGTGGTGGAAGACGAGCCGAAAATGGCAGAATTGCTCCGGCGGGGCTTGGAGCGTGAGGGTTACGCCGTAGATGTTGTGCACAACGGAACCGACGCCGTTTGGGCGATCGTGGAAACGGAGTTCGATGCGGTGGTTCTCGATGCCATGATCCCCGCCCCCGACGGGTTCGAGGTCTGCCGCCAGGTCCGAGCCAAGGGCCGTTGGACGCCGATCCTGATGCTGACGGCTCGCGACGGTGTCGATGACCGAGTGCGTGGGCTGGATTCAGGCGCCGATGACTACCTCACCAAGCCATTTGCTTTCGCCGAATTGTTTGCCCGGCTGCGCTCCATCACCAGGCGCGAGGTGGTGGAGCGACCCACCGTTCTCGAAGTGGGTGATCTTCGCCTCGACCCCGCCACGCGCGAAGTGAAGCGAGCCAACACCACTATCGACTTGTCGCCCACCGAATTTGCGTTGCTCGAACAGTTCATGCGCCATCCCGATCAGGTTCTCAGTCGGTCTCACATGCTCGAACATGTGTGGGATTTCGCCTACGACGGCACGTCGAATGTGGTCGATGTCTACATCCGGTACCTTCGCGAGAAGATCGACAGACCCTTTGGGCGTTCGAGCATCGACACGGTTCGCGGTGTGGGTTACGCCCTTCGCCCCCACGACAGTCCAGAAACCAAGAACACCGCAATCGCGTGATACCGAGACGCGGCCTGCATTCACTGCGGGTCCGACTCACTGCGTTGGTCACGCTGACATCGGCAGTGGCCATCATCCTCGGGTTGTTGGCCATGAACAGTTGGCTGTCGGCCAAGATCGACGAGTCCGTCAACACTGAACAACGTCAGCGTGTCAACGAGATAATCACGTACTTGCGGGCTGGCAACACCGACATCCCCAAGAGTGAACCCTTTGCCCAAGTCATCGTGCGCCGCGCCGACGGTCGCTATGTGGTGCTCACTCGGACCGTGGCGGTGGAGAGTTCGGGGTTGTTGCTGACGCCCGCCCAACTCACCCTGGCAGCAACGCAAGAACTACGTATCGACGGCCGACTCGAAGCGCTAGGGGGACGCGCCCGCCTCTTGGCCACACCCCAGAATCTTGAAACCAGTCGCTTGGTAATAGTCGTGGGCTCCTCGCTGTCTCGAGAGGACGACACCAAGGGTCGACTGGCGGTGGCATTTCTCATTGCCGGTTTCATCATGGTGGCATTGATAGCCGCAGGCGGATGGGCGCTCATCGGGGCTGCGCTGCGACCGGTTCGAAGGATGACGGATGAGGCAGCATCGATAACGGGAGCCAATCTCGATAGGCGGCTGGTGGTACCGGGGCGCACCGATGAGATTTCTCACCTTGGCTCCACGCTGAACGGGATGCTGCAGCGCATCGAGTCATCCGTTCGGCGCGAACGAGCGTTCGTCGACGATGCCAGCCACGAGTTGCGTACACCGCTGACCATCATGCGTGGCGAACTGGAACTGGCATTGGCCCACCCCGGAGACGGGCCAGAAACCGAAGCCACCTTGCGGAGCTTGCTCGACGAGGTGGAGCGGCTCACTCACCTTGCGGAGGATTTGTTGGTTTTGGCCCGCGCTGGTGCGCCTGAGCGTGACCCTCATTCGTTTGGTACGGAATTGTTGACGGCGGCCACGATGGCGGCAGGCCGAGTGGGACGCGCTGGACACAACGGGCTCATCAGCGATCGCCATATTCATGTGGACGTGTCCGGTGATGCCACCATGGTGGCCGCCCCGCAACCAGCGGTCGAACGCATTGTCACCAACCTGCTCACCAATGCGCAACGTTTTGCCACATCATCAGTGCGCATATGGGTTGGGCTCTCCGCTGATGACCCCCGGTTTGCCGAGATCGTGGTGCAAGACGACGGGCCAGGATTTCCTGAAGAGTTTTTGCCGCGAGCGTTCGAACGTCTGGCGGTGAGCTCCGGTTCGCGCACCCGTAGCCATGGGGGAACTGGGCTGGGTCTCGCCATAGTGGAGCAATTGGCGACCACGTGGGGCGGGACGGCCACCGCCACCAACCACTCGGTGTTGGGCGGAGCGGTTCTACGCGTTCGCCTGCCGATGTCGGTGGATGCCAACCCCGCCGCAGACTGACTACCAATCACGCCAAACGTCCCCGAGCGATGACCGGATATACCGGATCGTCGGGGACGTTGGGAGGACCTATGAAGGGGTTCAGCCGGTGGTGACACCTCGGGCACCGAGTTGGACCGTGCCCTTTTTGACCTCGTCACCACGGCGCCAGGCGATGGCCACCTTGTCGTCAGGCTTCTTACCCCGTACCTGAGCCACGAGTCCGCTAGAGGACGTCACGGGCTTGGCATCGAACTCCGTGATCACATCGCCTGGTTGTAGCCCCACATTCTCGGCTGGGGACCCGGGCTGTACCTGAACCACCAGTACCCCCGTGGCTGCGGACAGACCGTATTGACTCTGCAATTCTTTGGTCATGGTCTCCGTGGACACGCCCATGAATGCCGAGGCCGCCAACTTGGAGCCACCCTTTTCAATCTCGGCCAACACCGGTTGGATGCGGTCGATGGCGATGGCGAAACCGATGTTGTTGGAGTTTTGGATGATGGCGGTGTTCATACCCACCACCTGTCCATCGAGATTCACCAAGGGACCCCCAGAGTTACCCGGGTTGATAGCTGCATCAGTTTGGATAAGGCCCTTGTACTCCGACGACTGGTCGCTGATGTCACGATCCAGAGCCGACACGATGCCGGTGGTGACCGTGGGACCACCCTTGAGTGCCAGGGCATTTCCGATGGCCACCACGGGATCGCCGACGGCCAGCGCCGATGACTTTCCTAATGCTGCATCCGTTAGGTTGGTGACTCCTGCCACCTTGATGAGCGCCACGTCGTTGTCCGGGTCAGTCCCCACGAGCGTCGCCGTCTTCTGGCTTTGATCGGAAAATGTCACCTTGATGGACGTGGAATTGGCAATGACATGGTTGTTGGTGAGTATCAGCCCGTCCTTCGAGATAACGATGCCCGACCCTGCGCCGCTCGACGGTTCCACTCCCGAAAAGCCATTGGACGCAGAGGTGTCGAACCCCTTGGTGTTGATCGATACCACGGATGGCCGGACCTTTCGATAGGCAGCCTGCAGGCTGTTGGTGGTGTTGGAAACCACCACCCCATCTCGTTCCACCGCAGCCGTAGCCGTGGAGTTGGTGACCCCTGCCGAGGAAACCTTGGCCACTGCACCTGCGGCTTCGGACGTACTGCGATTGTTGCCATTGCGAGTGGCTAGAACAGCTCCGCCGGTGATGCCGCCACTGATCAGAGCGCCGAGGAGTCCACCCATTAATGCCGGCCGACCCCATCCCTGGCGAGACTGCGGTTTTGCTGGCTCGATGTAGGTGGGGCCTGGCGTTGGCGGCAAAAGAGGAGGGGTTTGGCTACCTAGGTTCACGCTGGGATCGGGCGGAGAAACAGTTGATTCGATGTCCGGGCTCGTCCACGTTGGTCGCCACCGATCGGCGTCACCGACTGCGGCGGTGGCGCCGGGTGTGGCGGATACTTCGGGTGAGTATGGGCCGACATTGTCGTCACTCATAGGAACCTCGGGCTCGTTCATGGTGACATTGTTGCCAGTTCAACCGTGAGAGACCGATGAATCACGGTTTGGATCTGAGGGCACGCTGAGCAATGCCGCTCTCGTCACCACAGCATCGAACATCACCTCAGTGAGTGTGCCGGTGAAGGTGTTTTGTTGACTTGGATGATACGAACACACCACCCTCACCACACGACCGTCGGCGAGTGCACCTACGACCTCCACCCCATGTCCAAACGTGGGACGGGGTCGGATGTTCAATTCCGGGGCGATTACATCGTATGCAAACTTACCAAGTGCCAAAATCACCTGGAGTTGTGGCAGTGCTGCCATCTCTCGGCGCAGAAATGGCAGACACCGGTCGCGTTCGTGCGGCGTGGGTTTGTTGGCCGGCGGCGCACATCGAACCGCCGCCGCTACCCAAGTTCTATGCAACCTCAGCCCATCATCCACGTGACTACTGCTGGATTGATTGGCAAGGCCACCACGATGAAGGGCACGAAACAACCAATCCCCAGAACGATCTCC
>JAYVGK010000031.1:0-7126 GCA_043772215.1 Acidimicrobiales bacterium
CTGCTGGGCCTGGCCGACATCGTCATCATCACCGCCGGTTCCTACGCCTTCGTCAGCGGTCCCACCATGGTGGCCGGATACACCGGTCTGCATGTGGACAACGAAACACTGGGCGGACCGGAGATGCACGCCCGCACATCCGGGTTGGCGTCGCGCACCGTGGCTGACGTACCCGCCGCCCTCGATGCTGCCGCCGAGTTGTTGGCCTACCTGCCCGACCACGTAGATCAGGAGCCCCCCATCTGGGACGCCGACGATCCCATCGAGCGTGATGCACCGGAGCTCGACACCATCATTCCGGCCACCCCAACCGGCAGCTACGACGTACGCAACGTCATCTACGCCGTGGTGGACCATGGGGAACTCAGCGAACTCAAGGGACGCTGGGCCCCCAATCTGGTCACCGGATTTGCCCGTATCGGTGGACGCAGCGTAGGCATCGTGGCCAATCAGCCCATTGCTCTGGCTGGAACGCTGGATATTCCCGCAGCCCAAAAGGGGGCATGGTTCGTGGCGCTGTGTGATGCGTTCAGCCTGCCCATCATCACCTTCGTGGACACCCCCGGCTACTTCCCGGGCAAGGATCTGGAGTGGCGCGGCATGATCCGTCACGGCGCCCAGATGGCCTTCGCTTACGCCGAGGCACGCGTGCCCCGGGTATGTGTGGTGCTACGTAAAGCCTATGGCGGCGCGTTCATCGTCATGGATTGCAAGACCATGGGCAACGATCTGTGCCTGGCCTGGCCGTCGGCGGAGTTGGCAGTGATGGGGGCCAAGGGGGCGGTACAGATCCTCAACCGGCGCGATAGCGAAGCGGTGCGAACCCAGGCCGAGCTTGATTACGCCGCCAACTATCTCAACCCGTTCATCGCCGCCGAGCGTGGATATGTGGACGCAGTGGTGGAACCATCGCAGACCCGTCGATTGGTGGGCCGCGCTGTGGATCTTCTGGCCACGAAGCGTGAGATGTTGCAGTCGAAGCGGCACAGCAATTCCCCTCTGTGACATCGCTCAAGCGGGGCGGAGATGGCGTCGATGTAACCGGCGATGCGAACGCCTGCGTTCATTCGTGCACTGATCATCTGCACGCTGAGTATCTGCATGCCGGTGATGGCAGGCAACACAGCCATTGCTGAAAGTACGGCGCCCTCTGCAGCCCCTGCTGCCGACACGGTGGCGTTGGCGCTGCTCAATGAGCTGCGGGCCGAGCATCGCATACCAGCATTGATTTCCGACCCCGCCCTGGTGCGCAACGCCCAAGTGTGGGCCAACACCATGATGGCCAGCGGCCACATTTCCCACGATCCGTTCCTGGCATCGGACCCCAGACCCGAGTGGCAGAAACTCGGTGAGAATGTGGGTCGCAGCGCCTCGGTGATGGATGTGGAGCAGGCATTCGAAGCCAGTCCAGGACATCGGGCCAATCTGATGGACCCGGAGTTCGATTCCGTTGGCATCGCGGTGGTGCGTGATTCAGCTGGCGTTGTGTGGGTGGTGCAGCGGTTCCAACAGACGATTCCCACCGCCGCCCCAGGCGCCGCCAAACCCACCAGGTCATCTGCACCCACTCACCTGGCCCATCGAACGCGTACGAGACACCCCTCCCGCCTCTAGCGCTGATACCGTCGCCGTCCATGCGAAGCCCCACTTTCAGGTCCCCACGGATGGCCGTCGGCGCCATAGTCATCGGCGCTCTCGTGTCGCTCACCGGCTGCGGATCCAAGTCCAAGGCCGCTGATACCACTGCCGCTGACACCACCGCCGCAGGCGTAGCCGACACCACGGCGGCGGTCGTAGCCGACACGACAGCGGCAGGTACCACGGCGGCCGGTGCAGTTTCGGCAATGTCGCCTGCATGCGCCACCGCCTCGTTGGCCGTGAAAACCGCAGGAAAGCTCACCATCGGCACCGACAAGCCGGCCTATCCACCGTGGTTTGTCGACGACACGCCCACCAACGGTAAGGGCTTTGAGAGTGCAGTGGGTTACGCCATCGCCGACACCCTGGGCTTTGCCAAGGATGCGGTGGAGTGGAAGACAGTGGCCTTCAACAGTTCCTACGCGCCGGGTTCCAAAGCGTTCGACTTCGACCTCAACCAGATCTCCATCACGCCCGAACGTAAGGCAGCCGTGGACTTTTCCAGCGGGTACTACGAGGTGAATCAGGCTGTGGTGGCGCTCAATGATTCACCAGCAGCGGCGGCCACCACGCTGGCAGAGTTGAAGAAGTTCAAGTTCGGCGCGCAGGTCGGCACCACCAGTTTGGACTTCATCAAAAACACCATAGGGGCCGATAAAGAGCCGTTCATCTACGACGACACCAACGGCGCCAAAGTGGCCCTCACCGGTAAGCAGATCGACGCCATCGTGGTGGATCTTCCTACTGCCTTCTACATCACCTCCGCCGAAATCAACGGCTCCAAAGTGGTCGGACAGTTTCCCAGTGGAGGAGGGGGTGAAGAGTTCGGGGCTCTGTTGGAAAAGGGCAGCAAGCTCACCCCGTGCATCAACGAGGCATTGGCCATCCTCAAGGGCAGCGGCAAGCTGACTGCCATCCAAGAGGCAGAATTGGCCACCGCCACCAAAGCAATTCTGTTCAAGTAAGCGTACGTAGCACCTGTGCCACCTGGTCGGAGTCCTAGCCGGGGGGCGCGCTCGGGCGTCATCGGTGGCATCAGTACGGTGGTGGTGTTCGCCGGGCTGGCACTGCTGTTGGTCCAGTCCTCGGGCTGGCAGGAGGTGAAGCGCAGTTTTCTGGACGTGTCCAAGATGCGGGCCTCGTTCCCCGACATCGCCCGCCACTTTCTGGTCAATGTCCGCGTATTTCTCATTGTGGAAGTGGCGGTGCTGGCCCTTGGTCTGCTCGTAGCGGTGGTACGCACCATTCCGGGACCGGCAGTGTTGCCGTTCCGGATTCTGGCCATTGCTTATACCGACATCTTTCGGGGATTGCCCACCCTGCTGCTGATCTTCGTGTTCGCCTTCGGTGTTCCGCCTGCATTCAAGTTGGACGCCCCATGGAACTCGCCCATCCTGTGGGCCGGGTTGGCGTTGACGTTGAACTACGGCGCCTATGTGGCCGAAGTGTTCCGGGCCGGTATTGCCAGCGTGCATCCCAGTCAGATGGCAGCCGCCCGATCGTTGGGGTTGTCGCAGTGGCAGGCCTACCGATTCGTGGTGGTGCCCCAAGCGGTGCGACGAGTGATACCACCGCTGCTCAACGATTTCGTGGCTCTCCAAAAAGACAGCGCGCTCATTGCTGCAGTGGGCCCCGTGGAGGCACTGCGAACTGCGTACGCAGCCACCGTGAAAGACTTCAACTTCAGCCCGTATGTGGCGGCCGGCCTCTTGTTCTTGGCGCTCACCATTCCACTGGCTCGGATGGCCGATTGGCTGGTCCGCCGCAGTGAAGCAGGGAAGCAATGAGTACGTCGCCGGTCATTTCTCTCCACGGTGTGCACAAGTCGTATGGCAAATTGGTGGTGCTCAACGGTATCGATCTCCGTGTGGATGCCCACGAGGTGGTGGCCCTCATCGGTCCGTCAGGATGCGGCAAGTCCACGTTGCTGCGCTGTATCAACATGCTCGAGCCGGTACAGGCAGGCCAGGTCACGGTACTGGGGCAGGAGTTGACGGATCCGGGAGTGGCCGTGGATAAGGTGCGCCAGCGCATCGGCATCGTGTTCCAATCGTTCAATCTGTTTCCTCACCTCAGTGTGCTGGGCAACATAACGCTGGCTCCCCGACGGGTGTTGGGATTTGGCAAAGAACAGGCCAACGCCGAGGCGCAAGTGCTCCTTGAACGATTCGGGTTGGCTGACAAGGCTGATGCCTATCCGGACCGACTGTCGGGAGGACAGCAGCAGCGGGTTGCAATCGTACGCGCGCTTGCTTTACAGCCGGAGATCATGCTCTTCGATGAGGTCACCTCGGCACTTGACCCGGAGTTGGTGGGAGAGGTGTTGGGCGTAATTCGTGAGCTGGCGGGAACCGGTATGACCATGCTGCTGGCCACCCATGAAATGGGCTTTGCCCGGGAGGTGGCCGATCGCATCTGCTTCTTGAAGGGCGGCATCATCTGCGAGCAGGGACCCCCCGAGCAACTCTTCACCAACCCCCAACACCCCGACACCAAACAGTTCCTGCGCCGAGTGATCGAGGCCCGCCGCCTCTAACCCCATAATCCCAAGCCATCCCCGACCTCATAAACCTCGACAAGAATGGGTCCATACCCAATTCTTGTTTGGGAAACGTGGCTATATGCCCATCTTGCCCAACAAGAATGCACATGTGACCCAGTCTTGTTTGGGTTGGCGTCGGTTGGGTTGGGTCAGCGGGCGTAGGTAGTGAGGGCTTCGGCCACGGAGAGTTCGGCAACGCCGAATTCCGCCACCACGGCAGCCAACCACTGGGGTCGTGACACTGCAGCCACGCTTACTGGTGTGTCCAACCCGGAACCCTGCAATGCCGTATGTACGAACGACAGTGCGTAATCCGTGGGCCGGATGTCGTGGGCCAGATCAGCCAAGGCAAACGGATCCGGAGTAGCCGACGCGGTCGACCCGCCCGCCCACCCGAAGGGAATCTCGATGGACTCGTTGCCAGGTCTTGTACCGCCCCCGATGAGCCCAGGACCATCGGCAATGATCACACCGTGCACCCGATCGGGGCGGGCCCCGGCGATGAGCAGACCAACGTAGCCACCCAATCCGTATCCCAGGATGGTGCACAGGCCAAGGTGATGCAGGGCCGCATCAGCGTCGGCCATGAGGATCTCGCTGGAGTATCCGCCCCCCAACGGGACCGTGGACTGTCCATGACCGGTGAAGTCCAACCCCCACACCGCACCCGGCCACGAGTGCAGCACTTCGGGGGGCAACACCATGGAGGCCGACTCCCCCAGACCATGCAGCACCAACAACCTTGGTCCCTCACCCGCCCGTAACTCATGCAGCGCCAGTTCCACCCGCCCATGACGCAGCCGCACAGAGACCGCCACCTCCGCTGCTGCGCTCATGCCGGTGACCCAATGAAATCGAGAACCATTGCCGCCACTCTTCCGGGGAGTTCTATGTGTACGAAGTGTCCCGCCGGAAGGGTTTCCAAGTGCCCGTTGCGCGGCAGCGCCGGAGCCACGTTCTTGGCATACGTGCCCCACCCCATGGGCTCCTGCTCCTCACCCAGAATGCCCAGGAACGGTTGCGACAACGCCGACAAACTGTCGAGCGCCCATTCTGGGCGCCACGGACCAAAGCCACCCATACGCATCATGGCGTCAATTTTCCAACGCCACCCGTCCGCGCTGTGATCGGCCCCCACGGTGACCAGGTAGCACAGCCACTCATGTGACAGGCGGGGATTCATCCGAGCCCGGCGGCGGGCCAGGCCTTCGAGAGTGTCGGGTTTGCGCTCGGCATCCGAAGCGCGCTGACGATGATCGAGCCAACCACTGAGTTCGCCCGAGGTGAGCCGTGTGCGCATCATCTCGGCCATGTCGGGTTGGCGTGACCGCGACGGCATGCCATCGATGTTGACGATATGGGTGAAGCGTTGCGGCCATGCATCGCCCAAGCGCAACGACATTGCCCCACCTTTGGAGTGGCCCACGATGGGCATGGGGTCGCCGGACACGGAATTGAGTACGGCACCGGCGTCACGTTGATCGGCCGACCAACTCGTGAGGGCGGCCCGCTGTGAGTTGCCGTGGTTGCGATGGTCCCACGACACCACCCGCCATCCCTGCGAGGCCAGCAACCCGGCAAACACGTCATAGGTGCGAGCAAAGTCAAACCCGCCATGCACCAACGCAATGGGTGGTCCATCGGCGGGGCCCCACTCGTACACCTCGATGCCAATACCCGCCGAGTCCACCGTGCGCCGACGGCTGGGGGCCACGGCATAGGGAATGCTGACTGCATCATCGGTGATGACGGCGGCGGCCGAAACCTGCGCCAGGGTAAGCCCGGCCTGCTCCACACTCAGAGCCACGGCCGCTATCCCCGATCCGACTTCGTGAGGAAACCAACAATATTCAGCTCGCCGGACCCGTCGACGTGTACCCGCTGACCAATCGGCTCTTCTGACCCAGAAGTAAGCGCGCGTACCTCATCGTCTGTACACGGACCAACTCCCACAGTGCGAGTACCTTCATCCAGGCGCACGACGTAGAAGGTGCGCACCGCTGCCCCTTGGCGGTCGTACTCCACCGTGTAGGACTCCACCACCCCATCACCGGTGACCCCGTCCACGATATCGGGGCCGTTGGTGACGGAGCGATCCAGTGCCACCTTGTGGGCACGATGATCGGCTCCGTCCACTGCCTTGCCCACTCCCAGCAGCGACACGGCATGCTTGGTGGCTGTCATCCCCAACGATGACACCAACGCCACCTCACCATCACCACTACGCAGCCGCTGCGCAGCCACACACAACGAATGCAGTGCATAGCTGTTGCCCGGACCACCGGCGTAGGCCAGACCACCGGTGATGGTGACCCCGCGCGGATCGTCGATGGCCAGTCCCAACGCATCCATACCCATCTGTACCGCCGACGGAAAACAGCTGTACAGATCAATCAGATCCACGTCATCCATGGTGACCCCGGCATGGGCCAAGGCCGCTTCACCGGCGGCACGAATGGCGGGCGAGCCAGCCAGGTCGATGCGCTCCGCCGGCGCCCAACCATCCACCGCACTGGCCCCACCGAGAAACACCACTTGACGCTCCCGGGGGATGCCCCGCCGATCCGCCTCATCACCGGTCATGATGACCAAGGCGGCGCTCTGGTCCACTTCCATGATGGCGTTCATCCGCTTCGGATACGGGAAACACACCCACCGATTGTCGGGTGTGACGGTGGCGATCTGCTCGGGGGTCCACGCCGTGGGGAACCACGCATACGGATTGGTTGCCGCCACGGCCGAGTTACGGCTCATCAGTGCACTTATCACCTGTTGATGCTCAGCGATGGTGCGCCCGGCCCGCGCCCGGAGTGCATTCTCGAACAGTGGGTAACAGTGCACCGGCGACATCTGACCGTGGCGGGCCTCCACCGCAGTGGTGAGTGGCGCCTGCCCTTTCTGGAAGTCACGAGGCTTGGTGGCGCGAGTCCACTGTTCCTTCAGATC
>JAYVGK010000032.1:0-12026 GCA_043772215.1 Acidimicrobiales bacterium
GGCAATTTGCACCACAAACGCCACCACCACCTGCTCGGTGTGAACGTCAGCAGCAAAGTCCACCATGGACGCGATGTCGCCCACGGCCAGAATTGGCGCATCCACCAGGTCGATGACGGTGCGATGCCGGTCCCTCATGAGGACGTCGATTTCGCTTTCCACGTCGAGGTAACCCAACGAGATCCGCATCAAGAAGCGATCGACCTGCGCCTCTGGAAGGGGGTACGTACCACCGAACTCCACCGAGTTCTGGGTGGCCAACACGATGAATGGTCGGGGCACCAGATAGGGGTGGGCGTCCACGGTGACCTGATGCTCTTCCATCACCTCGAGCAGCGCCGACTGGGTCTTGGGTGAGGCCCGGTTGATTTCATCGCCAAGTACCACGTTGGCGAATACGGGGCCGGGATGAAATTCAAGTTGCCCATTGCCTTGGTTGTAGATGGTGGTGCCCGTGACATCGGACGGCAGGAGGTCAGGCGTGAACTGAATACGGTTCCAGGTGCCGTCGATGGATCGCGCCAAGGCCTTACCCAATGAGGTTTTTCCTGTTCCGGGTACGTCCTCGATGAGGAGATGCCCCTCTGAGAACAGCGCCACCAACGCCATCCGCAGCACCTCGCGCTTACCCCGGATCGTCTGTTCCAGATGATCCAACAGCCGCTCAAAGGTGTCCGCAAAAGCCGCAGCCCGCAGATCCAAAGACGCCGTGGTGTTGTCACTCATGGTGTTGTCTCGCATGGTTATGTGATGGTCCTTGACTGTGGCCGCAAGGCAGAAACCTCGTGGTGACCACCGTTCAACTGCACGATGCCTCCCCCGGTGCTTCAACCTCTCTCGGCGTTCGCCCGTTGCGGTGAATAAGGGTTCATTGTTGCCGCTCGAGGGCCGTTGCGCCAGCGCTCATTTGCCACTCGTAGGTGAACAAGGGCAAACAAACCTACTTTGGACCCCGTTTGGGACAGTTGATGCGCTCACTGTCGGTAGGTTGCGTACTGTGCCGAAAGAGACGCTGCTGCTGATCGAAGACGATCCGGAGATGCGTTTGGCGTTGCGTTTGGCCCTCGAAGATGAGGACTATCGGGTCATCGAGGCTGCTAACGCAGCCATGGGGGTAGAGGCGTTCGCTCGCGAAACCCCGGATCTGGTGCTGCTCGATCTCCGCTTGCCGGACCGGCGGGGATTGGATGTGTGCCGCGAGATTCGGGCCCAGAGCATCGTGCCCATCATCATCGTCACCGCCCAAACCGATACCCACGACCTAGTGGCGGGGCTCGAGGCGGGCGCCGACGATTACGTCACCAAACCAGTGGTACCCAAGGCGCTGGCCGCCCGTATTCGTGCCATGTTGCGACGTATTGCCCTCCACGAGCGCCCCGCTGATCAGCAGGGTGACGCCAGTTCCGATAATTCCACCGACAACTCCCTACCGGCGCCACTCATCATCGGTGAGCTGGAAATTCGCGAGGCCGAAGCGTTGGTACTGCGCTCTGGGGTTCCACTCGAGCTCACCAAGACCGAGTTCCGGCTGCTGGTGGAGTTGGCGCAGCATCCCAACCTGGTACTCAGCCGCGATCAACTGCTGGAACGGGTATGGGGATACGACTACCTGGGTGACGGTCGGTTGGTGGACGCCCATCTCCACCGCCTGCGCAACAAAGTAGAAGTACATCCCCAAGACCCGAAGCTCATCATCACCGTGCGCGGTCTGGGCTACAAAATGCAGAGCCCCTAACCCCAGCCCCATACCCGGGCACCCCCGACACGCCCGACACGCCCGACTTGTAGCAATATTCGCCGTTGGCGACTCATTACTGCGACGGGAACGATCACGGTAAGGGTGAGGGTGAGGGTGGAGGTGAGGGTGGAGGTGAGGGCTCCGTCGACGGCGACCCAATCGTCGGTGCGTCGAGCAGCGACAAGTAGTCGTCACGTGACACGGTGGTGTCGCCGAAGGTGCCATCGCCGCGTGGCACCGGTAGGGCGATGCCCTGCACCTGGAATCGCACCTGCCCAACCCCCGGGCGTTTGGTCAAGGTGAGCACCAATTGAGCCACCGAACGACGCTGCTCAGTGGCAGGTAGGTCCCGGAACTTGGTGGAGAGCTGCACAATGGCCACTCCGCCGCTGAGCGTGACGCTCTCCACGTCACCGAGTTCCACGGCACTACGCGCCGCCGGCGCCGACTCGCCCAGGTTGGGCCCGAAGGCCAGCAAGAGCACCACAGAATCGAGAGTGGGCGCTGTGGCCATGGGCCTCGTGACCTCCACAATCCGGTCGCCGAGGGCGAAATACAGCAGCACCGGCTCGAGCACCGGCGCCAGCGTGCTGGGTGGCGCCACCGTGGTGGTCGTGGGTGGGGGGCGGGGCGGAGCGGTGGTGGACGTGGTGGAGGTGGATGTGGTGGTGGACGTTGACGTGGACGATGCTGACAATCCCGACGGGATGGCCCGGATGTCGATAGGGCGCATGGAGGAATCGGCGGGAACCCCGCATCCTCCCGTGGCTGCCACTGCGGCGCATACTGCACCGACGCGCACCCACCAAAGCGGGCTCATGCCCGCTCCAAGGCATCAGTGGAACTTTCGGCCGGCGATTCCGGCAGGCGCAGACTGAACCGGGCCCCGCCCACCGACGACGAGCCCACCGACAGGGTGCCCCTCATCAGCGCCGCCTGATCGGCCGCCAGCGATAATCCCAGGCCAGTGCCTGGAGTGTCCTGGGCACTGCGGCCCCGGGCAAAGCGCTCGAAGATGCGTTGACGCTCAGCGGCATTCACACCAGGGCCAGCGTCATCCACGAAGATCACCACGTCGCTTCCGTCGCGCTGAATACCCAATCGATCAACTCCGCCTGCATATTTGCAAGCATTGTCCACCAGGTTGCGCAAAATTTGCTCGTAGCGACGCCGGTCCAGCATGGCGTGAGCCTGTTCGGCATCGGGAGCCACATGAATCAAATGCAGCGGCACCCCCAATCGATCGGCCACCATCTTGGTGAGGCTCACCACGTCGTTGTCTTCGAGATGTACGTCGGCCACGCCTGCGTCGATGCGAGCAATCTCCAGCAGGTCCAACACCATGGTCGACAGTCGACGGAGCTGGCTGCCAATGACATCGACCGCCTGTTGAGCTCGGTCGGGCAACTCTTCTCGGCGCCGCTCAAGTACCTCGGTGGCCGCCATCAACGCCCCCAACGGGGTCCGTAACTCGTGGCTCACGTCCGAGGCAAAGCGGGCCTCACGCTCGATACGACGCTCCACCGCATCCACCATGGTGTTGAACGACGTCACAAGACGATTGAGGTCCACGTCACGTTCGGCTGCCAACCGAGTATCGAGCATGCCGCTGGCCAATGCTTCGGCGGCCTCGGCCACCCTGGTCACTGGACGAAGGACACGCCGAGCCGACCATGCCCCCAAGAATGCGCCCACCGCCAACGCCAGCATGGTTCCGGCCATAAGCGAGTTGCGCAGCAAGCCCAACGTGCGGCGAAGGGTCTCCATGGGAAACACCTCCACGTACTGCGCATCCACCGATGGCATCACCACCCCCACCACCAGCAGGGGGGCACCACCGTTGGTGAAGCGCTGTCGGCCACTGATGCCGCTGGCCAAGGCCACCTTGAAGTCGACTGGCAGGTTGTCGGGACCCGTTCCCGCTGTGGTCCCAAACCACTGACCCCGATAGTTGACCAGTGGAAATGATCCGGCGTCGGAACGCAGGGTGGCCAGTAATCCAGCCACGTCAGGCGCCGGTCCTCGAAGCGTGTCTCGCACCACACGGGCATTGGCGTACGCCTGGCGGGTGGTGACTTCAGATCGTTGTAGCAGGAGGTAACGCCGCACCAGCGAATACGAGGATCCGCCTACCGTGGCCGTGAGCAGACCTGCACCGAGTGCCCATGCCAACGCCACTCGCGCTGGGAGTCCCAAGCGAGACCACCCTGTTCGCTGCCGGGGACTCTTCACCGTGTCAGCATGCTCCACTCCGCCGGATAGGGCGCTTTGCGCAACTCCAGCGTCCCGCAGCACGGCGGCAAGACTACGGACCAGGGGAGACCGTCATCATGGTTACCGGACTGCGGGACGAGAGCACCACTCCTCACCCAACAACAACCTGAACCTGCGATGTCGCGATGCTGCGCGATCAGCGTCACAATTTCGTGACAGTACCGCCGTTAGAGGAACCGCACTCGGTCTTCGCCATACCGGCGTGCCGAACTCACACCCCGCCCGCGTGACTCGCCTGGGAGCACATGGTGGCCCCAGGCGACATACTGAGAGCGTCCGCCTGCATGGCGGCGACAAGGGGGATCTCCACGTTGCGTCAGTTGACAGGCATCGACACCAGTTTTCTGTCCATGGAAACGCCCTCACAATTTGGGCACGTGTCGTCGATCACCATTTACGACTTGGCCGAATGGGACAGCGAGCGGACGTTCTACGAGGCCATCATGTCTGTGGTGGAGCGACGTATCCACCTCTTGCCATTCCTTCGACGCCGCTTGGTCGAGGTTCCGTTTGGGTTGGATCACCCTTACTGGATCAATGACGCCGATTTCGATCTGGAGTTCCACGTCCGAAATTTGGCGCTGCCACAACCTGGGTCCGATGCCCAGTTGGCCGAGCAGGTGGCCAGGCTGTCGGCCCGGGCCTTGGACCGTTCTCGACCCCTGTGGGAGATCTACGTCATCGATGGTCTGGCCAACAACCGGGTAGCCATGTTCGCCAAGATTCACCACGCCACCATCGACGGCATGCAGGGCGTGGAGTTGCTCACCACACTGCTCGACACGGACCCGGCCGGTCGCGACATCGAGCCGCCCAAACGGCCGTGGAAAGGCGAGCGGGTCCCCACCACCAGCGAACTCCTGGCTCGTACTGCCGGCACCTACTCCCGCAATCCGGCCCGGGCCGCCAGGCTGTCGTTCAAAGCGGTGACATCGGCGGTGGGGATGGCCCGCTCTGGCACTCTGGCGGCCGTGATGGCACCGATCACCATGCCCTTTGCCAACGTCCCGCTCGTAGGTGCACTTACCAAACGGTTGGCCGGAAAATCCACGTCCTCGGAGGTGTTTCCCAAGCTTCCGGATCGGCCGGCGCCGAAAACTCCATTCAATGCATCAATCACCCCGCATCGTCGCTATGCGTTCAAGACGCTGTCACTCGACGACACCAAGATGGTGAAAAACGCATTTGGAGCCACCATCAACGATGTGGTTCTGGCTATATGCGCCGGGGCATTACGGCGCTATCTACTTGACCAGAAGGCCCTTCCCGGCGATCCGCTGGTGGCCATGGTGCCGGTGTCGGTGCGGACCGGAAACGAGTCAGACCCCTATTCCACTCAGGTTGCGGCCGTATTGGCACTATTGCATACCAACATCGAAGATCCCGTGGAGCGTCTCCGGGCCATACATCTTTCCATGGCGGCAGCCAAGGGGATGAGCAAGGCGGTGCCTGCTGACTTGCTCACCGACTTGGCTCATTTTGCACCCCCTGCGCTGTTTGCCCGGGCGTCGCGACTCGCCACACGGACCGGGGTCATGAACCGAATTAACCCGCCGTTCAATTTGGTGATATCCAACGTGCCGGGACCTGCAGTGCAGCTCTATACGGGCGGTGCCCGTATGGAACACTTCTACCCGGTGTCGACGGTGGTCGAAGGCCAGGGGATGAACATCACGGTCCAGAGTTACCTTGGCAACCTGGACTTTGGCGTGATCACGTGCCGGGAGTTGGTGCCTGATGCATGGCAGATAGTGGCGTATCTCGGCGATGCGCTGGATGAACTGGTGGCCGCCGCCCGGCCAGCGCCCACACCTTTGGCGCCAGTGAAGAAGGTGGCTGCCAGAAAAGTTTCTTCCAAAAAGGCAGTAAAGCAACGAGCCTGACGGATTGAGGTGCAGCTACATCACATAGGGAGTGGCCGGGTGCAGCGTGCGACTGATGAGGCCGGGCTCGAAGGGTCGCCACTCCCCCACACCCAACTGCAGGCGATCGGCCAACACCACCATCACAGCCGGGTTCATCCCCAGCCCGCAATGACTACCTCGTACTTCGACGTTCTCCGATCGGCGACCCGGCTCGTCAACACAACTGCGCCACGGCACCACGCCGTCCGTGCGACTGAAGATGGCAGTGGAGGGCACCGGAGGAGCGCCATGGTAAGGCTCCCTGCGAAACGTGGTGGTGTGCGCTCGCTCTTGGCGATGCAACGGCGACAGTGCATCGAACAGCCGACCGGCATTGGTCTCTTCGGAGCGGGCCAAGCGGAACGGGCTACCCAGAGTGATCACATGGCGCACGTCGGCTGCGCAACGATCAGCCAAAGCTCGGGCGTAGAGACCCCCGAGGCTCCACCCGATGATCGTCACCGGCTGAGCAGTGTTACTGCGAATGGTGTCGAAACGATGAAGCAGCCCCTTGACGATTCGCGGCGTGGGGCCCAAATTCTGACCAAGCGTCCACTCATACATGTCGTAGCCCAGATGCCGCAGTAACCGACGCAGCGGCTCGGTGGAGGCGTCGGAGGCAGTGAACCCGGGCAGCACCAACACCGGTCGCCCATCGCCACGCGGCAAGCGACGCAGAAACGGCCAGAGCGCCGTGAAACCGGCCAACTCCGACGAGACCCGCACCCCCTCGAGGGCGAACACCGCAGGGTTGGGCCGCCGAAACGATTGGGCGGGACGCGAATCCATGGCCGTCACGGGCTGCTCACTTGGGCGATGTCGGAGCCTCTCACCGCCGTATCCTGGCAGACCCTCACACTTATATGAGTTTCGAAAGCACTACCTGTTCACGCCGCGTTCACCAACGTTGCACCAACCGGCGGCCGCTCGGGCGGCGCCGGAATACCCGTCGCACGCACCACAAGCTCCGTGGCCTCTGCACTGATGGTGACCCCGGCAGTCCTGGCCCGCTCCAACAACTGCGCCACTGACGCAGCCACCCGATGATTGGCCCGTAGATGCTCCGCCGGCACCGCCACCGCCCGCAGGCCGCGGCCCAAGAACAGCAGGTCGCCCTGGCGAATCTCGTCAGCGGGCACCAACACCGTTTGCATGAAGCCAACGTCGAGGGTGGTTGATCCGAACAGGCCACGGTGACTGATCCAGTCTTCCCCCACGGTCCACAGTGTCCGGCGCGCCGATGCCCAGCCCAACAGCACCACCACCATGGCCACCGCCGCTACCGCCCCACCCTGACGGTGACCGGCGCTGGTGGCCGCCACGGCCCCAGCCAACCCCAGCGCGCACATGACGGGGATGAGCACACCACCCGGACGCCGGGGCGAAATCGTGATGGGGGAGCTGTCGAGGGGGAACTCGGAACGGGTCACCGGAGGCCTTCCTTGCGGGGTGGAACGTCAATACCTGACAATTCCTATCTGAAAAAAGGAAATAGTGCAACCGGTTACCGTGTGGTCACCATCACCACAGGAAACCATTGGGGGCCCGACATGCGTGCAGCAGTTCTGGAGACCATTCCCGGCGAACTCGTCATCACCGATGTCCGGGTGGACAAACCCGGGCCCAACGAGGTGCTGGTGCGGGTGGCTGCCGCAGGCCTTTGCCACTCGGACCTGCACTTCATGGAGGCCAAATACCCGCACAAGGTGCCGGCCATCCTTGGCCATGAGGCGGCCGGGGTGGTGGAGGCGGTGGGCGACGGCGTCACCTACGTCAAGGCCGGCGACCACGTGATCTCGTGTCTGTCTGCGTACTGCGGAGCCTGCGACTTCTGCCTCACTGGACGGCTGTACCTGTGCGGCAACCGGGCCTCCATCGAGCGGCCGGGTCGGCTCAGCACCACGGACGGCGAGCTCATTCATCAGTTCATGCGTCTGTCAGCCTTCGCCGAGATGATGCTGGTCCACGAGCACGCCTTGGTGAAAGTCACCGCCGACATGCCCTTGGATCGAGCGGCGCTCATCGGTTGTGGTGTCACCACCGGTCTCGGGGCCGTGTTCCGCACTGCCGCAGTCGAGCCAGGATCAACCGTTGCCATCATCGGCTGCGGCGGCATCGGGCTCAATGTGGTGCAAGGAGCGCGCATCGCCGGGGCGGGGCGCATCATCGCCATCGACATGAACTCCACCAAGCTGGCCATGGCCACCGACTTCGGCGCCACCGACGTCATCAACGCCGCCGACACCGACGCCATTGCCGCCGTCAAGGAACTCACCCACGGCGGCGTGGAGTACAGCTTCGAAGCCATTGGTTCAAAGCTGGCCGCCGAGCAGGCGTTCAACATGCTCATGAGTGGCGGCACGGCCACGGTCATCGGCATGATTCCCATCGGCCAGAAAGTCGAGGTGGACGGTTACCAACTGCTGGCCGAGAAGAAGCTGCAGGGTTCCAACATGGGCTCCAATCGATTCCGGGTGGACATGCCCCGCTATGTGGACCTCTACCTGCAGGGGCGACTGAAGCTGGACGAACTGGTAAGCGCGCGTATCGATTTGGACCACGTCAACGAGGGTTTCGCCGCCATGAAGACCGGCACCGTGGCACGCAGCATCATCATGTTCTGAGCGATTTTCGCCCCTTGGTCCCCGGAGGATGCAGGTTTTGCGGTGTCCCCATGTGTATGTTTCGTCACAGAGCAAGCACCAGGGGGAAACATGACCGATATCGAAGCCAGGCCCACGCCTTGGCATCTCGACGACCTTGTCATCCGCTTTGCGGGGGACTCCGGTGATGGCATGCAACTCACCGGTGACCGCTTCACGTCGGCCAGCGCGCTGTTCGGTAACGACCTATCCACCTTCCCTGAGTTCCCCGCTGAGATACGAGCCCCTGCCGGTACATTGGCGGGGGTTTCGTCGTTCCAGGTGCGTATTGCCAGCCACGAGATCTCCACCCCCGGCGATGCCCCCACCGTGCTGGTGGCCATGAATCCGGCGGCGTTGAAAGCCGACCTGCATCACCTGGTACCCGGTGGCATCGTCATCGTCAACACCGACACTTTCGACGAGCGCAACCTCGCCAAGGCCGGGTACGCCGCCAATCCCCTGCTCGACGGTTCGCTGGATCATTTCCGTCTGGTGGAGGTGCCGATGAGTTCGCTCACCACGGACGCAGTGGCGCCTCTGGGTGTCAAACCACGCGACGCCGATCGATCCAAGAACTTCTTTGCCCTCGGGCTCATCTCGTGGTGCTACTCGCGTCCTGTGGAGGGCACCATCACCTGGATCGAGCAGCGCTTTGCCAAGACACCGCTGGTGGTTGCGTCCAACCGGGCGGCGTTCACCGCCGGGTACAACTTCGGCGAAACCACCGAACTGTTCGACCACGCTTACACCGTGCCCGCCGCCAAACTGCCCGACGGGGAGTACACCAACATCACCGGAAACACAGCATTGGCGTGGGGATTGGTGGCCGCCGGTCAGTGCGCCCGCCTCCCTGTGTTCCTCGGCAGTTACCCGATCACGCCGGCCTCGGACATCCTTCACGAATTGGCCAAACACAAGAACTTCGGTATCCGTACGTTCCAGGCCGAGGACGAGATCGCCGCCATTGGTTCGGCATTGGGGGCAGCATTTGCGGGTCATCTGGGGGTCACCACCACCAGCGGTCCGGGTGTGGCGCTCAAAGGCGAAACCATCAGCTTGGCGGTGAGCTTGGAGTTGCCACTGCTCATCATCGACGTGCAACGCGGCGGTCCGTCCACCGGGTTACCCACCAAGACCGAGGCTGCCGATCTGCTCATGGCGTTGTACGGCCGTCACGGTGAGGCGCCATTGCCGGTGGTAGCTGCCTACAGCCCGCCCCACTGTTTCGATGCAGTGATCGAGGCGGCCCGCATTGCGTTGAAATACCGCACGCCGGTGATTGTGTTGTCCGACGGCTATTTGGCCAACGGCGCCCATCCGTGGAAGTTGCCGGACGTGTCCACGCTGCCCGACATCTCGGTACCGTTCGCCACCGAACTCAATCATATGCGCGCAAATGGTGAAATGGAGTTCTGGCCATACTTACGTGACCCGCAGACGCTGGCCCGACCGTGGGCCATTCCGGGCACTCCGGGTCTCATGCACAGGGTAGGTGGAATCGAGAAGGAAGACGGCTCGGGCAACATCAGCTATACGCCGGAAAATCATGAGCGTATGGTTCATCTCCGGGCCGCCAAGATCGCCGGAATCGCCAATGACATTCCTCCGGTAGAGGTGGTGGGTGACGCCGATGCCGAGCTCTTGGTACTGGGCTGGGGATCAACGTGGGGTGCCATCAAGGCTGCCGTGGACACGGTACGCGCGCACGGCAAACGAGTGGCATGGGCGCATGTGGTGCACCTCAGTCCGTTTCCCGCCAACCTCGGCGAGGTGTTGCGCCGCTATCCCAAGATCATCGTGCCCGAGATGAACATGGGCCAGTTGTGCAAGGTGGTGCGAGGCGAATTTCTCGTACCCGCCACCCCCATCACCAAGGTCCAGGGTATGCCGTTCACGGCCGCCGAACTGGTCATCGCCATCGAGAACGCATTGGAGGAACTGTCATGAGCGACACCGTTGCCCTCACCACCAAGAAGGACTGGACCAGCGATCAGGAGGTGCGGTGGTGTCCAGGTTGTGGGGACTATGGCATCCTCACCGCAGTACAGATGCTGATGCCCGAGTTCGGTGTGGCCCCCGAGAACGTGGTGTTCGTGTCCGGCATCGGCTGCTCCAGTAGGTTCCCATATTATATGAACACTTATGGTGTTCACTCCATCCATGGTCGGGCCCCTGCCGTGGCTACCGGCATTGCCGTGGCTCGCCCCGATCTTGACGTGTGGGTGATCACCGGTGATGGCGATGGATTGTCGATCGGTGGCAACCATCTCATCCATGCGTTGCGGCGCAATGTGAACCTCACCATTTTGATGTTCAACAACCAGATCTATGGGCTCACCAAGGGCCAGTATTCGCCCACGTCGGAGCAGGGCAAGGTCACCAAGTCCACGCCGTACGGTTCGCTCGATCAGCCCTTCAGCCCGCTTTCGGTGGCGTTGGGGGCGGAAGCTTCATTCGTGGCGCGCACTCATGACCTGGACCGCAAGCACATGATGGCGATCTTCAAGGCCGCACACGATCATCGTGGTGCATCGTTTGTGGAGATCTTCCAGAACTGCAACGTGTTCAACGACGGCGCTTTCGAAGACATCACGGCACGAGACAACCGTGCTTCCATGCTCATCGACCTGCAGCACGGCCAGCCGGTGCGCTTCGGGGCCGACTCAGAGCGGGGAGTGGTGATGGGGACCGACGGGCAGTTGCGCATCGTAAACGTGGCTGACGTGGGCGTTGATGCGCTGTTGATACATGACATGCATCGCCAGGACCCGTCGTTGGCCTTCGCCCTGGCCCGCCTGGCCCGTGATGTGCACTCCCCCACCCCCGTGGGCATATTCCGGGCGGTGGACCGGAGCGAGTACGCCTCCGACGTATCGGCTCAGCTGTTGGCGGCGTCGGCCTCCAAGGGGCCTGGCGATTTGGCAGCATTGTTGCGCTCCAACGGCACCTGGCAGGTCGGCTGATTGGTGGCCCGCCGAAATGGTGATCGGTGTAGCGGCATCGCTCGGCTATGTTCTACGGCGCTGCGTTTCCAGCGCGGCGGCGTGGCAGAGTGGTTTATGCAACGGCCTGCAAAGCCGTGTACCCCAGTTCAATTCTGGGCGCCGCCTCCAAGCCCCTGATTGGTATCATGCCAGCTCAGGGGCTCTTTTCGTTCGACCGCTCGACGCCGACCGATACCGTTCGAAACCCCTGAAAACCGCAGTTTTTGTTCCCGCATGTTCCCGCGGGATCTTTGAGGAGGGGGTCTCATGGCATCGATGAGAAGCGTTACGGCGGCTACCGAGTGAAGTACCGAGATCCGCTCGGCCGACAGAAGTCGAAGAGCTTCGTCACCAAAGACGACGCCCGCCGGTTCAGTAGCGAGATCGAGGTCGACAAGACCCGAGGCGCATGGCTCGACCCGTCCGACGCCGACATTCCTCTTGCCGAGTGGGCCGAAACGTTCCTCGGCCTCTGCCGTCG
>JAYVGK010000033.1:0-5672 GCA_043772215.1 Acidimicrobiales bacterium
CAAAACCACTGACACCACCGTGGCTGGCGCTGCGGACACCACGGCCGCCGCTGGAGCCGACACCACGACTGTGGCGGCCGACACCACTGTTGCCGCCGCTGGCACCACCGTGGCTGCCGCTGCGGACACCACCGTCGCCGCTGGAACCTCCGTCGCTGCGGTAGCTGCAACCACCGGTGAACCCGGCACTGCGGGTGGCAAAATCGAGTGCAAGGACCAGTACAAGGGCAAGAAAGTGTCCATTTTCTCACCCAATGACGACGTCAAAGAAATTGCTGCCATCCAGGCGGCCGTGCTGCCCTTCCAGAAGTGCACCGGCGTCACCGTTGCTTGGGAAGGTTCCAAGACTTTCGAAGCTGACGTGAAGGTCCGCCTCGACGCTGGCAACGCTCCCGACGTCATCGACTTCCCGCAACCGGGCCTCCTTGCGCTGCAGGCTCGCGCCGGCAAGCTCGTGGAATTGCCCGCCGACATCAAGACCGACCTCGACACCAACTTCCTCGGCGGTTGGACAGGCTACGGCACCGTGGACTCCAAGCTCTATGGCGCGGCGTTTGCCCAGAACTTCAAGTCGTTCGTGTGGTACAACCCGCAGGCCTTCGCAGCCAAGGGTTACACCATTCCCACCACGCTCACCGAGCTCATTGCCCTGTCCGACAAGATCGTGGCTGACGGCGGTACGCCGTGGTGTGCTGGCATCGAGTCGGGTGCAGCCACTGGCTGGGTCATCACCGACTGGGTGGAAGACATGATGCTGCGCCTCAACGGTGCCGACGTCTACGATCAGTGGGTCAACCACAAGATCGCGTTCAATGACCCGAAGGTCAAGGTGGCCGTCGACGCCGTAGGCGGAATTCTCAAGAATTCCAAGTACGTCGGCAACGTCAAGGCCATTGCCACCACCCGCTTCCAAGATGGTGGTTTACCAATCGTGGACGGCAAGTGCTACATGCACCGTCAGGCCAACTTCTACAAGACGTTCTGGCCAGCCGGCACGGTGTTCGGCGACAAGGGCACCATCAGCGCCTTCTACCTCCCCGTAGCCAAGGCCGGCGACCCCAAGGTTATGCTGGGCGGTGGCGATATCAACTCGGCCACCAACAACAAGCCCGAGACCTTCGACACCATCCGATTTGTGTCGTCAGTGGAGTACGCCAATGCTCGTGCCAAATCTTCGGGTACGTTCTCGCCCCGCAAAGACTACGACACCAAGCAGTTGCAGGATCCGTTCGATCAGGTCTTCGCCGACATCGGCAAGAGCGCCGACGTTTTCCGCTTTGACGGTTCTGACCAGATGCCTGGGGCCGTTGGCTCTGGTTCATTCTGGAAGGAATCAACGGCGTGGATCGTGGGCGAAAGCACTGACGACATGCTCAACAACATTGAGAAGAGTTGGCCTGCCAGCTGATCGACTGCCCTGACAGGCTGTCAAGCACATGAATACGTAGCATCCGAGGGAGTCACGAAGTCGAGTGGCTCCCTCGTTCTGACTTCGGACCCGAGTATCCAAACAACTTCACCAGAAATCGAGGGGTAGGGCGTGCATGAGTGACATATTCGGAGCGCTGTTGACCGTTGCACTGGGGCTTGGGGGCTTTGTCGGCGCCCTGTTGCTGATCTACACAGCCACCAACGCGCTCCCCAAACGTTTTCGTGAAGGCGGGCAAATCGCCGTCTTTCTAGGCCCTGCTCTCATCTTGTTGGTGCTCGGGTTGGCCATACCCGCCGTGAGGTCCGTATGGATCAGTCTCCACTCCGATACCAAAGGGTTTCCCTTCGGCGGACTGGCCAATTACAAGGTCATCTTCACCGGAAAAAACGGGCAAACTGCCGTCATAAACTCGGTGCTGTGGGTGGTGGTGGGCGGTGCGTTGAGCACCCTCATCGGGCTCACCATTGCTCGCTACGCCGATGGCCTGAAGGGTGAGCGGGTTCTCAAATCGCTCATTTTCATCCCCATCACGCTGTCGTTGGCTGGCGCTGGCATCATCTGGAAGTTCGTCTATGACGGGCCCCCGTTCAATTACGGACTACTCAATGCAGTCACCAAGGCCATACCCGGATGGCCCAAGGGTCTGGGCGGTGACGGCCAACGACTCTGGCTTCTCGAACATGGGGCTTACATGAACACCATCTTGTTGGTGGTCATCCTCATCTGGGTGCAGACGGCCTTTGCCACCATCATCTTGTCCGCCGCCATCAAGGGGGTCCCCGAGGCTTTAGGCGAGGCTGCTCAAGTTGACGGGGCCAACAGTCGGCAAGTGTTCTACAAGATCACGCTCCCGTACATCCGCCCGGCATTGCTCACCGTCATCTCGCTGGGGGCCATTGGTGCGCTGAAGGCGTTCGACATCGTGCAGGCCACCACCGGCGGCAATTTCGGCACCAGCACCATTGCCAACGAGTCGTATACCACCTTCTTCGTACAGAACCGAGATGGCTTGGGCTCGGCGCTGGCCGTGGTGTTGTTCATCCTCGTGATCCCCGTGGTGGTCCTCAATCAACGGGGCCAAAAACTTGCGGCGGAGGTAGGGCCATGACTGCGATTCGTACATCGCCACCCGTGGGAACCAAGGTGGCCACCACGTTGGGCACCCGTGCCGGAAAGGTCTTCGTCTGGCTTATTGCCATCTTGTGGACCATTCCCACGTTCGGGTTGTTGGTGAGTTCTATCCGACCTGAGCGACAGATAAAGTCGTCGGGCTGGTGGACATTCTTTGCCCATCCCACCTTCACATTGGCCAATTACTCATCCGTGCTGGGTTCCAAATCGGGCATCAACCTCGGCAAATACTTCTTGAACTCGGTAAAGATCGCCGTACCGGCCACCATCATTTCTGTGGTTGTGGCGTCGTTGGCGGCCTATGCGTTTTCGTGGATGACGTTCAAAGGGCGTGACTGGCTGTTCACTGCAGTGGTGGCCATGTTGGTGGTGCCACTACAGATGGCCATTGTCCCGGTTTTGAGGCTGTTCCTGCGGGGCGCACACATCGGATCTTTTCCGATCCTCCCGTCGTTGCACCTTAGCAATTCGGTAGTGGAAGTGTGGATTGCCCACGCCATATTCGGTATGCCGTTCTGCGTATTCATGTTGAAGAACTTTGTTTCGGCCATCCCCGTTGATCTGGTGGAAGCGGCGCGGATCGACGGAGCGGGCCATCTCACGGTGTTTCGTAAGGTCATCATCCCGCTATCGGTGCCGGCCTTGGCTTCGTTGGGCATCTTCCAGTTCTTGTTCATTTGGAACGATTTCTTCATCGGCAAGATCTTTGGCGGTGAGGCCAACCAGCCGATCACTGCCAAGCTCGTACAGGTGTCGGGCAACCGTGGTCAAGATTGGCATCTGCTGACGTCGGCTGCGTTCGTGTCGATGATCGTTCCGCTCATCGTGTTCTTCTCCCTACAGCGTTTCTTCGTTCGCGGTCTGTTGGCCGGCTCCGTCAAAGGCTGAGTCATCAGCATCACCGACTCTGCGACCGCCACAGACTCCGAGTGGTGGCGGAGCGCCGTCATCTACCAGGTGTACATACGGAGTTTCGCCGACTCCAGCGGTGACGGACTGGGAGACATCAACGGCATCCGGTCCCGATTTCCTCATCTCGTGGACCTCGGGGTGGACGCCATCTGGATCAATCCTTGGTATCCCTCCCCCATGGCCGATGCCGGTTACGACGTGTCCGACTATCGGGACGTGGAAGCTCGCTTCGGCACTCTGGCTGAAGCGCGCTGTCTCATCGAGGAGGCTCACGCCCTGGGCTTACGCGTGTTGCTCGACATCGTGCCCAATCACACCTCCAACCATCACCCCTGGTTCGTGCAAGCACTGGCCGCCGCAAAAAATTCGGCGGCGCGCGCTCGATACCTGTTCGCCGACGGTCAAGGCGACAGCGGTGAACGGGAGCCAAACGATTGGCGCAGCACGTTCGGGGGGCCAGCGTGGACACGGGTGATGGATGCGGATGGCACCCCCGGTCAGTGGTATCTGCATTTGTTCGCCCCCGAACAGCCCGATCTCAACTGGAACAACCCCGAAGTTCGTGTGGAGTTCGAGTCGATTTTGCGGTTCTGGTTTGACCGTGGCGTCGACGGCTTTCGTATTGACGTGGCCCATTCATTGACCAAACAAGACGGATTACCCGATGTCGGTCGACGCCCGGTCGTTACGCCCGACGGGGAGTGGACTGATCATCCCCACTGGGACAGAGATGACGTACACGACGTATATCGATCCTGGCGAACCTTGGCCGACTCTTACAGCCCGAAGCGAGTGTTCGTGGCTGAGGCTTGGGTAGAGCAGCCACACCGCCTGGCCCGTTATCTACGCCCTGATGAGCTGCATACTGCCTTCAATTTCGACTATCTCCGGGCACCGTGGTTGGCGGCCCCGCTGCAGGCCACCATCGAGGCCACCCTCATGCAACATGGCGCCGTGGGAGCACCGCCCACCTGGGTGTTGTCCAATCACGATGTAGCCCGGCACCCATCTCGCTATGCGCGCGTACAAACAAGCAATCCGCCGTTCACCCTCGATGGGTTGCTTGGTCATTCCGGGGACTTCGAGTTGGGCCTCAAACGAGCGAGGGCGGCAGCATTGCTCACGCTGGCCCTACCCGGGTCTGCCTATATCTACCAGGGAGAGGAATTGGGACTCACCGAGGTGGAAGACCTTCCAGAGTCTGCGCTCCGAGACCCCACTTGGTTGCGCTCCAGTCACACCCTGCGCGGGCGAGACGGTTGTCGCGTACCCATCCCATGGAGCGGTTCGCAGTCTCCATTCGGGTTCAGCCCGCCCCATGCGGCATCACCACCGTGGTTACCCCAACCGAGGTCGTGGGGGGATGTGAGTGCCGAAGCACTTGGCGCCGACCCCGATTCCATGCTTGCGCTGTACAAGGCGGCGTTGCGTATCCGCCGCGCTCACCCAGCCCTTGGCGACGGATTCCTGCGGTGGATGGACTTGCCGATGGGAGCAGTTGGATTTGAACGAGGCCACGGCTTCGTATGCATCGTCAACCTCTCCGCTGAACCCATTGCACTACCTGCGAAGAGTGAGATTCTGCTGACCAGCGGTCACTTAGCCACGCTTAGTGGCATTCCCTCAGATGTTTCGGTATGGCTTCACCATACTTTGTGATGCACTGAGCTTACTAAGCACGGAGATCAGTAAGGCAAATTAACCGCCAAGTTACTTTCGTCACCATTGCGGGTAACGGTTGCTTCCCAGTTCGACAATGCCTATGGTAAGGGTGTTACTCGCCCCTGCTAGTAGGAGCCACACTTTCCGTGACTACCCCCATCGCCGTAGCCATCCCTCGCATGAACCCCAGCCGAAATTGTGCAACATCGGCGATCCAACCAAGGTTTCCCGTACTTCCCGGTGAACGCCCCACGGTGTTGCTGGTGGAGGATACCGATGAGGTGCGCACCGTCCTGGCTGCGTTTTTGGAGAAGGAAGGTTTCTCCGTCACCGCCGTCGCCACCGGCGAGGCCGCCATGGAAGAAGTGGAACAGGCAACGTTTGCCTTGGTGGTGCTCGATGTCGGTTTGCCGGGCATCGACGGGTTCGAAACATGCCGCCTTCTGCGTCAGCGCTCAGATGCCCACGTACTCATATTGTCTGTGCGCACAGACGAAGTGGACAAGATGGTGGGGTTCGCCACCGGCGCTGACGA
>JAYVGK010000034.1:0-1993 GCA_043772215.1 Acidimicrobiales bacterium
GCCCTCGGAGTTGCCAAGGCCGTCCGGACACGCTTTGGCCGCAGAGTCGAAGAGCAACTTGGTGCTGTGCAGCGGTCCGCAGGCGACTACAAAAGCAGCTCCTTCAAGTCGATGGTGGGTGCCATCGACGCGCTGCTCGTATATCACCGCATCGACGACGCCATTGTCTGCGCAATGTTCGAGGCGCAACGCATGCGCGCCGGTGATGAGTTGAAACAGTGGTGAGCGCTCCAGCAACGCCACGATGTTGGCTAAGCTGTTGAACGCTGTTCCGCGCCGTACCGCCATCCACGGGGGCCCATCCGCCAGCGGCAGGACAGTGAGGCCTTGACCGAAGGTCTCGGCCACCTTGGCCACCTGTTGCCAATCATCGGGTAGGGAGTGTTGGGAGTCGCTGTAACCCACCGCGAAATTGGGGACGGGTGCACGACTGGCGGTGATGGCCATGACTCGCTCGACGCGTTCATAGAACGGTTCCAATTCCTGGTACGTCACCGGCCATCGATAGCGCTCATGAAGTCGCTCGCCTTCGGTGAAATCCTCAGCGATGAAGCGCGGGACGGCGCCAGTCCACTGGTTGGACAAACCACCAGGCTTCAGAGTGGTGAACCACTCGGTGTGCGGATCTCCTGTTGAAACGTGACGGACACCCGGTTCAAACGGCGGCACACGACGCATGAAATTGCGGCCCATCACGCGTAGCAAGGCCCCCGACGGACGAGTGTCGCCTGACTCGAGCATCACCACCGGTATGCCTCGGGCGACGAGTGCACGTGCCGCCATCGCTCCAGATGGTCCACTCCCGATTACTACTACCTGTTGTTTGTGGATACTCACGTTGCCATGTCCAGGAAGTAGTTCCAACCGCCGAGTTCACCGCTGAGACCCTGGTAATAGGCAAGGTTGTACAACGCGCTGAGACCAAACCGATTGACCCGTGTCATATGCAGTTGTCCCGTGACCTTGACCGACTGAGTAAGGGCGGGGACGGCGATGCTCTGAAGTACAGGAAAGCGAAGACAGCCATGTGTGAACAGTCGAGTGAGGCGATCACGGCGACCGTACTCGTACCGCACTTTGTCCAGCAACCAAGCCTGGTGGTGATCACGGGCGAAGATCACATCGTTGCGGCCGTAGTCGGACGCATTGGCGAGCCAAGACGCAAATGAGCGTTCGGCAAAGTGGAACCCCTCCGCTCTCGGCTCGAACGAAAACTTCAGTCCACGATCAGCCAAGCGGTAGGCGAATTCAACGTCTTCGCCACGCCGGAACGCTGGGTTGAACCCACCTGCGGCAACCACCTCGCTTCGTTCGACAGACGCATTGCCGGTATAGAACTGCCTTGCGGTGGCAGACCACTTCCCTGCGGCCATGGCGTCATATTGTTTGTAGAGCATTCTCTGCTCCCATGTGACCCAGGGAGACATCTCGAAATGCTTGGGGGTGGACATGGTGCCGATCACCACGTATCCGCGGCCCAAGCGATCATGGGACTTGATATGACACTCAAGTAGCCCCTCACTGGGGATCACATCATCATCGAGGTACAGCACTAGCGGCGCCGTCGCAATGGCCACCCCCCGGTTGCGGGCCACCGCTGGCCCCTGGTTCGCTTGGGTTTCTAACTCCATCGCAAAGTCGCACTGCGCCGCCCGCAGATATTCATCCGTTCCATCGGTGGAACCATCCGAGACAATGATCACCTCAAACTTTTCCGGGGACAGGGACTGACGGGTGAGCGCTTCGACAACTCGTTGGAGCGACGCTTGTCGGTTGAACGTAGGGATGACGACGCTGATCTCGGGCAATCCGCTCACGTCAGAGAGTCCTGAGTACTCGTGCCGGAACGCCAGCCGCCAACGAGCGTGCCGGCAAATCACGAGTGACCACGCTGCCCGCACCGACTGCACAGCCCGTCCCAATCGTGACGCCCGGCATCACAATCACCCGGGCACCCAGCCATACGTTGTCCTCCAACACAATCGGCTGCGAT
>JAYVGK010000035.1:0-1623 GCA_043772215.1 Acidimicrobiales bacterium
ACACGCGCCGAGCATCTACTCAGTGAGATGCGAGTAGATGCGCGCTTACATGCAGCCAAGCCTGCGATGCTGTCGGGCGGATTGAAGCAGCGGGTGGCCATCGCCCGAGCTTTTGCCGGCAATCCCCGATTGGTGGTGTGCGACGAGCCCACGTCGGCGTTGGACGTCAGCGTGCAAGCAGCGATCCTCAACCTGCTGGTGGATCTGCAACGCACCGAGAACGTCAGCTATTTGTTCATTTCCCATGATCTCGGTGTGGTTCGGTACCTATCGGACCGTATCGCCGTGTTGTATCTGGGTCGAGTGATGGAACTGGGGCCTGCCGCCACTGTGTTCTCTGGACCCCATCATCCCTATACCGAAGCGCTGGTTTCCTCGCTGCCCAGTGTGGACGGTGAGGCCACAAATCGGGTTCGTCTCGACGGCGAGGTACCAAGTGTGGCCAACCCACCGTCGGGTTGCGTATTGCATACCCGCTGCCCCCGTCGTGAGGGCAGCGGAGTAGAGCATTTGTGTAACACGGTGGAACCAGAATTGGTGGAAGTGGAGCCCGGGCATCTCATGCGCTGCCACCTCTCGTTGGACCAGCTGCGTCGTATGCAGGTGGCCACCGAAGACTCCATCTCCGTCTCCGTGTAAGGGTCAACCCAAGCGCGGTAAGTCCAACTTGGTGGGAAGTTGCTTCACGTTCCACGGAAGGCCATTGGGGTTGTTACCCAGATTGGCGGCCACGATCTGGGGCTCAAAGGAAAGTAGTGTTTGGCCTCTGCCGTATACGGTCATCTTCACCCAGTGGGCGTCTTCCTTCCCGGCCGTTTCCACCCGAGTGAAGTTGGCCAGTGGAACGCCACCGTCGGACAGGGGATGATCGAACAACACCGAGTGGCTGTCCCCGTGCACGTACACCACCTGGCCACTGAACCGCTTCGTTTCTCGGCGTACCGTGTCGAGGAACTCGTTGAAGCCGTTCATGTCGTAAGTGGGCAGATCAAGTGCAGCATTGCGTTCGAAGTTCGGGTTGCCTTGGCTCACCATCACCAGCGCCTTTACTCCCTCTTCTTTGGCCACTTGGAATGTGTCCTCTATCCACGCGATGTTGGCTCCGTTGCGGTCACGGGCCTCGTTGTTCTGGTCGCAGACAGTGGTGTTCTGGTTGGGGCTACAGAAGTTGTTGTTGCTGCCCGGTTGATTCACAGTCATGAACATCACCGGCCCCCGCATCCAACGCACGTTCTCGGGGTAGTACTGCGACTGCGGGGTCACCGCCATGGTCACTTTGCCCTGGCTAACTGGTGCGGCAAAGAACTTGCGGCGCAACATGGCCAAATTTTGTATCGGGGAAGACTGTTGGGCTGCCACCGATGCTCCTCCCGCAGCTAAGAACCGGTGACAGTCGGTCCATTCGTTGTCGCCCGGCGTGTACACGATGGGATTGTCATACCCCGGGTTGGGGGCGCCGTTCCATGGTTGCCCGTTGAATTGCGCCAGCGTCGCATCCGATGACGATTCCCGGCATTCGGTGCTGCCGCTCTTGGTGTCACCGTCATGGATGCTGAAGGCCACCCCGGCCCGGTTGATGTCAGCAATCATCAAATTCGATTTGGACCGCCCCGGCACCTGGAT
>JAYVGK010000036.1:0-4565 GCA_043772215.1 Acidimicrobiales bacterium
GCGTAGAAGGACCGTTCATGGCGGCCATGCGGGGTCGACCGACCATGTTGCAGCGCTTCCCCGATGGGGCTGAGGGCAAGTCGTTTTTTCAGAAGCGGGTGCCAGCGGGGACTCCGGAGTGGGTACAGACCACAGTGGTGGAAACTCCGAACGGCACCACGTCCAACGCACTGGTGATGGCCGACATGGCTCATGTGCTGTGGGCGGTGAACCTTGGTTGTCTGGGGTTCCATCCTTGGCCTTACCTGGCCGCAGATCCTACGCACACAGATGAATTGCGTATCGACCTTGATCCAATGCCCGGAGTGACGTTCGAGCAGGTGCGCCAAGCAGCATTGCTGACCCATGATCTGTTCGAGGAACTGGGCATGGCGTCGTATCCCAAGACCACGGGCAATCGTGGTATCCATATCTATGTGCGCTTACAATTGGACTACGACTCGTATGCGGTGCGATTTGCTGCGGTGGCGTTGGCTCGAGAACTGGAGCGCCGACACAGTGCGTTGATGACGGCGGCATGGTGGAAGGAGGAGCGTGGGAATCGGGTGTTCGTCGACTTCAATCAGAACGCGCCCCACAAGACCGTGTTTGGGCCATGGTGTGTTCGATCTCGGCCAGGGGCGCAGGTGTCCACCCCGCTGAGTTGGACTGAGTTGGCCCACATCACCCCGGACGAACTCACCATCGACACCGTCCCCGGACTGGTTTCTCGACGCGGTGATCCGTGGGCGCTCATGAATGATGATCCCCAATCGTTGGATGCGCTGCTCGACATGCATCAACGAGACAGGGCCAATGGCCTCATGGATGCGCCGTGGCCTCCGGTGTATCCCAAGCAGCCTGATGAACCACCCCGGGTGGCGCCCAGTCGGGCCCGCAAAGCGGACCCAACCTGACACTCACCGAAGTATTCAGACCGGTGGCGTAGGCCTTACCCCCGGTCACCATGTTGGTGACCGGGGGTGCTCTGTGGTTTCCTCGGCCGCCAGGGCATTGATCACGTTCTGCCAGGCCGCCCCTTTTTGCCTGGCCAGGTGGGCAATGGTGGTGCCGCTCTGCAGTGCCGTTTGTACATCGTGCCCGCTACGTGTGGACTTCCGGCAGGTTCGTGGACGCCCACCAGCACTGCACGACGTCCACACACCTGTCTGATGTCCACACTCACCGAGTGGGACGCCCGTTACTGAGTGGGCTGGTCCGTGTCGTCGTCGGCCAGCAGCTTGTACAGGCGGCGGCGGGTGTCGCTGAGAATGCCTTTGGCTGCTTCGATCTGGCGGGCGGACCCCGCCTGGCCCACGTGCACGGTGGCCGCTGCCGCCTGAGCGATGAGCTCCCGCAGAGCACGGCCACTGGAATGATTTGGGCTTGTGCGCCGACTGTGGGAGGCAGCGGTGCACCGAGCGGCACAGGGGTGGTGGAGGCGGGGCTACCGATGGGATCACCTTCTGTAGGCCAAAGTACCGAGTGGTAAGCGCGCCTATCTGTAGGATTGGAGTGGAACGCATCCGGCAACACTTCTTCGAGGTGTTGCCGACTCACCGGCATCTCGTCCAGCGCCGTGTCCACCCAGAGGCGCTTGCGGCCACGGAAGTGCCACAGAAACGAGGGTGCATCACCATGCTGTGATCGAGTCCGGCACTCATCTCACGTACGGAGTTCCACGAACTTGGACTCCGTCAACACTCGAGGGTACCGGACGCGAATGGGGCATCAAGCTTGGCCAGGGCCGTGTAGAGAACGCATGAAGGGCCTTGCGGGTGTTGTCTGCAGCGCGTCCAATGACGCTATGGCCGATGTTGTGTTTCTCCTGTTGGCGCTTGGGTTCTTTGCCCTATGCGCCGGATACGTAAAGTTGTGTGACCGGATCGTGGGTGCTGACCCCGACGGCGGTCCCACCCCCGTCCCCCACCTGGGTAGTACTGATGAGGGAGTGCGGATATGAGTGCTGACAACGTCATTGGGCTGGTGGCGGCACTGCTACTCACCGGATTTCTGATCTTTGTGCTGATCTTTCCGGAGAAGTTCTGATGTCCCCCACTGGTTTGGTCCAATTCTTCCTCGTACTACTGGCATTGGCGTTCACGGCACCCGCCTTGGGCAAGTACATGGCCAAGGTGTATGACAAGGACGCAAACGGCGGCAAAGCCCCCGGCGACCGTTTCTTTTCACCGGTGGAGCGCCTCATCTACCGAGTGGCCCGGGTGGACGACACCAAAGAGCAGCGCTGGAACGTCTACGCCCTGGCTCTGTTGGCATTCAGTGCCGTGTCGTTCATCTCCGTATACGGCATACAGCGGCTCCAGGGTTCCTTGCCGTTCAATCCCACCGATCGCAGCGCAGTGTCCCCGTGGGGCGCCTTCAACGTTGCCGTCAGCTACGTCACCAACACCAACTGGCAGTGGTACGGCGGCGAAGGAGCCATGAGCCATCTCACCCAGATGCTGACTCTCACGGTGCAGAACTTCGTGTCCGCAGCGGCCGGTATGACCATCTTGGTGGCCGTCACGCGCGGCATCGTGCGCCGCAATCAGCGCACGCTCGGCAACTTCTGGGTGGACCTGGTTCGCACCACGGTGCGTATCTTGCTACCGCTTTCATTCGTGTTTGCGTTGGCGTTGGCTGGTCTCGGTGTGGTGCAAAACCTCCACGGATACACCACTGCCACCCCCGTCGACGCCACAGTCCAAGTCGATGGCAAGGTTGTCAGCGCGCAGAGCATTCCGGGCGGTCAGGTGGCCAGTCAAGAGGCCATCAAGCAATTGGGTACCAATGGTGGCGGCTTCTACAACGCCAACTCCGCCCATCCGTTCGAAAACCCCAACCCGTGGACCAATGTGCTCGAGTATTTCGCCCTTGTGTTGATCCCCATTGCTTTCTGCTTCACCTACGGCGCCATGGTGGGCAGTCGCAAGCAGGGGACGGTGCTGCTCGGCGTGATGGTCAGCATCTGGATCCTCATGACGTTCCTCACGTCGTTCGCCGAGGTGAGCGGCAACAAGCGACTTGAAACGCTCGGGGTAGATCAATCGAGCAGCGCTCAACAGGTGGGCGGCAACATGGAGGGCAAGGAGGTGCGATTCGGTCCCTCCACCTGCGCCCAGTGGGCGGCCGCCACTACCGGTACATCGAACGGCTCGGTGAACTGTATGCACGACAGTTTCACGCCGTTGGGTGGTGGCACCGCCACACTGCACATGATGCTCGGCGAGGTGTCACCCGGTGGTGTCGGAGTGGGGCTCATGGGCGTGCTCATCCATGCGCTGTTGGCGGTGTTCATCGCTGGGCTCATGGTGGGTCGCACCCCTGAGTATCTCGGCAAGAAGATCCAGGCCGCCGAGATGAAGTTGGTGGTGTTGTACATCGTGGCCATGCCATTGGCGCTGCTGGGCTTTGCGGCGGCCAGTGTGCTGCTCAAGAGTCCCCTGGCTTCACTACAGACTCACGACGCCCACGGTCTCACCGAGGTGCTCTACAACTACGCGTCGGCAGCCAACAACAACGGCTCCGCCTTTGCCTACATGGGCACCGGCACGCAGTGGTACACCACCACCCAGGGCATCTCGATGCTGCTGGGCCGGTTCTTCCTCATCATCCCGTCGTTGGCCATTGGTGGATCGCTGGTGCGCAAACAGCGAGTGCCCGTCACGGCAGGCACATTTCCCACCGACAACGGCCTGTTCGCCGGACTTATGATCGGCGTCATCGTCATTGTGGCCGGCCTCACGTTCTTCCCTGCCCTGGCCCTGGGCCCCATCGTCGAGCATCTCGCTCACTGAGGATTGCACCAAAATGCCCACTGAAAAAAAATCCATGTTTGACGGTGCCATTGTGCGGGGTGCACTGCGAGATTGTCTCATCAAGCTTGACCCCCGCACCATGGTGCGCAACCCGGTGATGTTCATCGTGGAGGTCGGCTCGGTGATGTGCACCCTGCTCTTCTTCCGAGACCTGGGGTCATCAACGGGCAAGCAGAACCTGTTCAGCGGCTTGGTGTCGCTGTGGCTGTGGTTCACCGTGCTGTTTGCCAACTTTGCCGAGGCGATGGCCGAGGGTCGCGGTAAGGCCCAGGCAGCTTCGCTGCGAAAGACCCGCGCGGAAACCATGGCCCGGGTACGCAGGGTCGACGGCACCATTGCCGAAGTGGCATCCACCCTGTTGCAGATTGGTGATCTGTGTGTGGTGAAGCCGGGCGAGGTCATCCCAGGCGACGGCGATGTGGTGGAGGGAATCGCCACCGTGGACGAGTCGGCCATCACTGGTGAATCGGCCCCGGTGGTGCGCGAGTCCGGCGGCGACCGATCAGCCGTTACCGGCGGCACCCGGGTGCTGTCAGACGGCATCGTGGTGTCCATTTCGGCCAAACCGGGTGAGACGTTCATGGACCGCATGATCGCCCTCGTAGAAGGAGCCGATCGGCAGAAGACCCCGAATGAGATTGCGTTGTCGATATTGCTGTCGGGTCTCACCATCATCTTTTTGCTGGCCGTGGTCACTTTGCAACCCTTTGCCATCTACTCCAATGCGGAGCAGAAGATCGTGGTGCTGGTGGCGCTGTTGGTATGTCT
>JAYVGK010000037.1:0-7887 GCA_043772215.1 Acidimicrobiales bacterium
AGGGCTTGGCGTATGTACGCCCCGATTTTGGCCACTGCCTCATCCGCTTCGGGCAGGTTGCCCACACTCATCTGGAACACGTGTTGCATTTCTGGGAACACCTCGATGCGTACGTCGACTCCGGCGGCACCGGCGCGCTCAGCCAACCGGGACGAGTCGTCGAGCAGCGTCTCCTCATCACCCACCTGGATGTAGATGGGCGGCAACCCCGTGAAGTCGGCATGCAGCGGTGCGGCCAGCGGATCGTGCGGTGACTGCCCATTGAGGTACATGTCGGCCATCACCTTGAGGGCGGGGCCGTCGACCATGAGGTCCACATGGGCACGGCTGGTCATCGAGTCGCCTGTGCCCTCCAGGTCGATCCACGGCGACAGGGTGACGGCGGCGCCAGGATGGGCCAGCCCCTGGTCCCTGATGGCCAACAGTGTGGCAATGGTGAGCCCCCCTCCCGCCGAGTCACCGGCGATGACGATTTTGTCCGCCGCAATTCCCTGATCCAGCAGCCATCGGTATGCAGTGACGGCATCGGTGACAGCAGCCGGATGGGGGGCCTCGGGGGCCAGTCGATAGTCGACGTTGAGGGCGCGTATCCCTGCGGCCTTGGCGATGTGTCCCACCAATCGGGCATGGGACACGATGCTGCCGATGACGTATCCGCCGCCATGGAGATACATCACCACCTTGGAGTCATCGACACGATCACCTGCGGTGCCATCGGGGGTGACCCACATGGCGGGTACGCCGTTGGCGTCGACCTCCGCGTACGTGACCCCGGTGGGCTCCGTGGCCATGGTGGCCATCATGGCGTCGCTCCTGCGCATCTGGGCCACGGTGATCGGCGGCCCATCGGCACGGCCCAATGCCGCTTCCTTGAACTGGCGCATCATGCCTTTCAGCAGTTCTGCCTGATCACTGGCCATGGCGTGGTCCCCCTCTGGTTCGCCCCGGGTGTACGCCCGGGCCATCGGGAGCGTACCCTCCGATACAGTCAGCGCCAATGTTCAAGCGTGTGATCTGGTGGGCAACCGGGGCAACCATGGGTGCGGCAGGTAGCGCCTGGGCGCAACGCAAAGTCAAGCGCAAGGTGCAACGGACGGTGGCCCGCTATACGCCACCGGCAGTGCGTGATCGTGTCACCGGGCGGGCTCGGGACCTCGCTGACGACCTGCGGTCGGCGGTGGATGAGGGACGTACAGCCCAAGACGAGCGGGCAAAGGAACTGCGTCGTCGCTTCCAGGTACCCAAGCGCCCTTAGCGTCTGCTCACGATGACCAGCTCAAGAACACCGGGGGTTGTGCCGATGGCTCCACGATGAGCGACGACATGACGGCACAGATTAGCGGTGAAATACGTGAGGCCAAGAAGGCCATCACGGGGACCGGCATGCGCACTGGCCGGATGGGGGCGGTAGCGGTGGTGGGTGCAGTGGCGGCGTTTGTCGCCAGCCGTCAGGTGGATGGTGGTCTGCGCAGTGTTGCGGTGTTGGTGGCGCTGGTCTTTCTCACCGTAGGCATCTTGGCCGTGGCCGCCGGTTGGCAACTTTCCAAGGCCGGTGGCGCCATGATCAGCGCGCTGAGTGACCCCACCCAATTGAAGTCGGCCTTCGTGGGCGAGCGCCAGTCACTGGGCGGTCGTCGTGTGGTGTCGGTGATGCTCCTCGATGGTCGTACCCAAAGCGTGGCCCTGCCCGAAGAGCACACCAACGCCATCTATCAACTGCTCGGCCGGTTGGCCCCCAAGGCCCAACTGGGTGTGCACGCCACCCCGCAGCGCGCCGTACTGCAGACCCCCGACTCGCTGTAACCGCCCTCGCCCCCGTCCCACTCATACACGTGCAGTGTGGGGAATGGCCGAGTGGGTCCAACGTGGGTCCCGGTAAGCTCGACGCTGTCATGGATGCCAATACCCTTCGCCGCACCTGGACCGAGTTCTTCGTAGCCCGGGGCCATACTGCGGTTCCGTCCGCCAGTCTCATTCCGCATGACCCCACCGTGCTGTTCACGGTGGCTGGCATGGTGCCGTTCAAGCCGTATTTCACCGGCGACGAAGCCGCCCCGTACCAGCGTGCCGTCAGTGCGCAAAAGTGCGCCCGGGCCGGTGGCAAACACAACGACCTCGATGATGTGGGCCGAACCGCTCGGCACTTGGTGTTCTTCGAGATGCTGGGCAACTTCAGCTTTGGCGACTACTTCAAAAAAGACGCCATTCCCTACGCCTGGGATTTCACCACCAACGTGCTCGGGTTCGACCCGGAGAAGTTGTGGGTCACCGTCCACGAGTCCGATGATGAGGCCGAGGAGATCTGGCTGGACATCTCCGGCTTGCCCAAGGAACGCATCCAACGCCTGGGCGATAAGGACAACTTCTGGCAGATGGGTGACACCGGTCCATGCGGTCCGTGTTCGGAGATCTACTACGACAAGGGACCGGCATTCGGACCCGATGGTGGCCCCCTCAACCCCGACGCAGAAGCTCGGTTCCTGGAGTTCTGGAACTTGGTGTTCATGCAGTACAACCAGTCCGCTGATGGCAGTCGGGAGCGCCTGCCCAAGCCGTCCATCGACACCGGGGCGGGCCTGGAGCGCATGCTGTGTTTGCTTCAGGGGGTGGATGCAGTGTGGGACACCGATCTCATGCGGCCCCTCATCGACTCCGCCTGTTCGGCCACCGGCAAGACCTACACCGGCTCCTACGAGTCTCCTGACGACCTCTCACTGCGCATTCTGGCCGAGCATGCCCGCTCGGGCACCATGTTGGTCGCCGATGGTGTGTTTCCGTCCAATGAGGGTCGCGGCTATGTGTTACGGCGCATTCTGCGGCGGGCCATCCGCCACGCTTACCGCTTGGGTACTGATCGATCGGTGTTGGCGTCGATGGTGGAAACCGCCGTCGAGGTCATGGGCGGTGCCTACCCTGATCTGCTGCAGAAGCGGGGTCGCATCATCGACATCATCAGTCGGGAAGAGGCTCGATTCCGCCAGACGCTGAAGTCCGGCAGTGCCATCCTCGGTGAGGAACTAAGCGCGCTTACGGAAGACTCCCCGTTGCGTGGCGATGTGGCCTTCAAGTTGCATGACACGTTCGGATTTCCGGTGGAACTCACTCGCGAGATCGTGGAGGAGCACGGCGCTGGCCTCGATCAATTGGGCTTCGACGCGGCCATGGCCAACCAGGTGTCCATGGCCCAAGCGGCGCGCAAGAACGCCAAGACTCCGGAGAACTTGGCACTGCAGTACCGCGCAATGATGGAGGCCAACGGCACCACCACGTTCACGGGTTATACCGACACCGAAGCGAGCACCACGGTGCTAGCCGTCATCGAGAGCCCGGCCGAAATTGGCAATGACGGCGATGATGTGGTCGAGATCTTCCTGGCCACCACACCGTTCTATGCCGAATCTGGCGGACAAATGGGCGACACGGGCACCATCACCACTCTCGACGGGGTAGCCGAAGTCATTGACACCACCTACGCCATCCCCGGTTTGATCAGACACTCTGCGCGCATAGTGAGTGGTGCCATTGAGGTTGGCACAGAGGCCACTGCGCTCATCGATGTGACTCGACGCGATGCCACCCGCCGCAATCACACCGGTACTCACCTACTGCACTGGGCCCTGCGCGAAGTGCTGGGTGATCACGTGAAGCAGCAGGGTTCACTGGTGGGTCCCGATCGGTTGCGGTTCGATTTCTTCCATTTCGAAGGGCTCAAGCCACGCGAGATCGAACGTATCGAGGATCTCGTCAACGAAGTGGTACTCACCGGTGCCGATGCCCTCAATGCCGAGAAGACCAAGGCCGAAGCAGAAGAAATGGGCGCCATTGCCTTCTTCGGTGACAAGTACGGCGATCGTGTGCGGGTGTTGCAGGCTGGCCCGTCACTGGAGTTCTGTGGCGGCACCCATGTGCGCAACGTCGGTGCCATTGGCGCCGTGAAGATCGTCAGCGAGGGATCCATAGGGTCCAACATCCGCCGCATCGAGGCCACCACCGGTATGCAGACTCTGTATCGTCTGCGCGCTGAGGAACTGTTGCTTCACGATGCCTCCGCCTCATTACGGGTGAAACCCGAAGAGCTACCGGCCCGAGTGGAGAAGCTGCTCGAAGAGCGTCGTGACATGGATCGCCAATTGGAGCAGTTGCGCAAGGCCGCCGCCGGAGCCGGCGCTTCGGAGCTGGCCGCCAAGGCGGTGGACGGCGTGGTGGTGGAGCGCGTCGATGGTATGGGTAGAGACGATCTTCGTGACCTGGCGCTGGCCGTACGTGATCAACCGGGTATTCGCGCTGCGGTGTTGCTGGGAGCACCCGAAGGTGGGGGCGTGGCTCTCGTGGCGGCATCCACCAAGGACAGCGGCTTGATCGCCAGCGACCTCATTGCGGCGGCTGCCAAACTGGTAGGCGGCGGGGGCGGCAAGTCACCCGATTTAGCCGTAGCCGGAGGCCGTTTTCCGGAGAAGTTGCCCGACGCGCTCGCCGCCGCCCGGGCTACGGTAGGTCGGTGATTATCGATTCGCTGGACATCAGCGCCGATCAGTTCGCCGCCGGCACCGGGTGGGAGATCACGGCGCAGGGGGCATGCAAAGCCGAGGTATGCGTCCCGCTCGCCCTGAGCGACCGCTTCGACGTGTTGGCAGTGGCGGAACGGTTGCGCATGGCAGTCGTGCATGATGCGCAAGCGCAACTGTGGGCCATTGGACCCGAGTCACTCGGCGATCGTGCCCTGGTCAGTGCCCAGGCCCCGGAACTGGTGCTCGATGACCTCAATGGTGAGCCGTTCCGACTGTCGTCGCTGCGAGGGCAGAAGGTTGTACTGGTGTCGTGGGCACCGTACTGAGGCTGCGCCTTCGACCTGCCCGGGTGGCAGGCACTGCGCAGCGAACTGCACCCCAAGGGTCTCGAAGTCGTCACCGTGTCACTCGAAATGACGGGCCCTGAAGCATCACGGCGCTATATCGAGGCGGCCGCACCGCAGCACCCGTCGCTGCTCGACCCCACCCATCAACTCGATGCGCTTTTCGGAGTCGTCAACGTTCCCAATGTGGTGTGGATCGACGAAGGGGGTGTCATTGTGCGTCCGGCTGAAGCTGGTTGGCCGGGGAGCCGACAAGAGCTCCCGGCGTCGATGATGGCGTCGATGCCCAAGGTGGGACGTTCGCCCACCGCACCTCGACGGCTCTCCGGTGTGCCCGCCGCCGACGTGCTGAAGTCCGGACAGGACCGCAGCCATTACGCCGATGCCATCAGGGACTGGGTCGACAATGGAGCAGCCAGCGTGCACGCTCTCAGCCCCAGTGAGGTCATCGCCCGCTCGCAGCCCCGGTCGATTGCGGTGTCGGAGGGTGCTGCCCAGTTCGAGCTGGCCAATCACCTGTGGCGTGCTGGCCAGCGTGACCTTGCCATCGCTCATTTCAACGAATCTCACCGTCTGCAACCAGACAATTGGACCTATAAGCGTCAGGCGTGGTCCGCCTTCAGCAATGAGCGGGTAGGCGGTGAGTTCGGTCGATTCGTCCAGGGACCGCTGGAGGGCGAGGAAGACGCCTGGCCGTTTGCTTCGGACTTCCGCTCGGATGTCTCGGTGATGGCGGAGGGCCAGTACTACCCGGCCACGATCTGACGAGCGGCCTCAGCGCGACCGAGCGGGTCATTGAGCCGGTCATTGAGCCGGTCATTGAGCTGAGTCGTTGTGGGGGGTGAGACGTGTGTGCCGAGCGAGGACTGCGAAGTCGCTGTCCGCATGCAGGACCGAAGCACTGGCGCGAATAGCGACCGCAGCAATGAGGCAGTCGATGAGCTTGCGAACGGTCTCACCGTTTCGGCGACACGTGCGGGAGAGGGCGGCTGCTTGCTCGAAGTCGTCGGGCGTGGTCGACACCAGCGTGGCGCGAGCGAGAAGGCTGCGTAGCTGCGCCAAATGTTCCTCGTTTCGAGCGCCCGCCAGGACCTCCATGCTGATGGCATCACAGATGCAAAGGTCTCCGCCGAGGAGGTCGTCGACGGTATTGCACACCTTGGATCCGGTGTCACGGAGGAACTCGATCCAGGCTGAGGTGTCGACAATGATCATCCGACGCGACTGGTCCTCATCTCGTCGAGGTCGCCATCCCAACCTGAACCTCGGAGGCGACGGGCGTCGTCGAGATCGGCTGGCTCGGCGGCTAATCGGCGAAGCGCAAGGTTGACGGCATCGCGCTTGGAGCCCAACTGGTAGCGCTCCATGACCGCCCGGCACGCTGCATCGTCAAGATCAATGTTGGTGCGTGACATACACCAACAATACACCACCGTTTCTGCTTGCCACAAAGTTGCGCCTTGATAGCAATCGTGCCGAGGGCCAGTTGGCACCGGCCGGATCCACCAGTTTTCTCACCTCGAAGCGGGTCGCCGGCCTGGGCATCAAGTGCCACAACTCGGGCGAAGCGTCACCCGAAGAGGTATGCAGTGCTCCTACCGGCGGGTGAAAGGCGGCCGGAGAAATTGAGCACCGGCTTGGCAATTGGTGACCTCTTCGGCGTGCCAGGATCTGCACCATGATGCAACGGCCTGGGCGAGTGATGGCTCTCGACCTCGGCAGCAAGCGGATCGGGGTGGCGTCCACCGACGTCACGCAGACGTTGGCCAGCCCGTACGAGGTGATTCTGCGTCGGGGTAATCGAGCCGCTGATCATCGGGCCATTGCCGCCACCCTGGAGGAACTCGAGGCGGTTCGCGTCATTGTGGGGTTACCAATCAGCCTCAACGGGCAAGAGGGTAAGGCGGCCCAACTTATCCGGGCCGAGTACGAGGACCTGGCCGCCACCCTCAGCGTTCCGGTGGAATTGTTCGACGAACGATTCACCACCACCACCGCCCACACCACGTTGATGGAGCAGAAGATGAAAGCTGATGCCCGACGACGGGTGGTGGACAAGGTGGCGGCCGCCGTGTTGTTGCAGGCGTGGTTGAACACCCAACCGCCCCGAATCGAAGCTGACAGCGGACCTGACGCAAACAACGGCGACGCCCCATGAGCGATCCCACGCCGGCATCCGGCATCCCCATCATCCCCCCGGCCATTATCCCCCCGGCCAGTGTCACCCCGGCCAGTAACCCGCCAGGCGACACTTGGGACGAGCACGCCAACTGGGAGGACTGGGAAGAGCCCGCCGCTCCGCTGGCGCCCCCCCCACCGTCGGTACCGCGGCGACGCCTGCGTAAGGTCGCTCAGTCCGCACCTACATCGCCCACGTCAGCCATTGATTACCAGGACGACTACGAATCGTTCCCGACACCGGCACGACGCGGGCGGGGTTGCCTCACCATGTTGGTGGTGCTGGCCATGATCGCCGCCTGCGTGTTTGCCGGAGTCACGTGGGTACGCAATCAGATCGACCCGTCGGGACCTCCTGGAGCGGTGGTGGTGGTGGCCGTCCCCAAGGGCACCTCGGGAGGCGACGTGGGAAAGCTCCTGCACCGTCAGGGCGTCATCGGCAACGACAAATTGTGGCGAATATGGAGCCAGAGCAAAGGCATCAGCAAGTTCCAAGCCGGACGCTACAACTTCAAGCGACACTCGTCGTTCAGTGAAGCGGTGGCGGTGCTCAGAGACGGTCCATCGGTGGCGCAAAAGCAGAACCTCACCATTCCGGAGGGGTTGCGGATCGCCCAGATCGCCGATCGTGTGGCCAAGTTGCCAGACCGTACGGCTGCGCGTTTCCTCGAGGCGGCCAAGAGCGGCAATGTACGTAGTCGGTTGCAACCGGTGGGTAGTACGGATCTCGAAGGTTTGCTGTTTCCCGACACGTATTCCATCGACCTGAACGAGAACGAAACCGCCATCCTCACCCGGATGGCCGAAGAGTTCGACAGTGTGGCCATCGAGGTGGGCCTCGACAAGGCCCAGGAAAA
>JAYVGK010000038.1:0-12775 GCA_043772215.1 Acidimicrobiales bacterium
GACCCATTCTTGTGTGGCTTGATTTGCGCACTCACGCCGATTCGAGGGCGGCTCGCAATCGTTGCAGTGCCGCTGGCGTACGAGCTCCCCACCAGAACAGGTCTTGACCATCGATGAACATCACCGGGGCAATTTTTTCGAGTTGAACACGGTGACGTTCGGCGAACGGATACGGCTCACTGGTGGCCAGCACCACGTCGGGGCGCAGCTGGACCACATCAGCAATGTCCACCGTCGGATAGCGATCGGCGTGGTTGTCGTACACATTTTCCACGCCCAAAGCACGCAACAACGACGAGCCGTACGTATTGCCCGAGATGGTCATCCAGGGCCGTTTCCAGATCGGTATGAACGCTCGCAGTCGAGGGGGAACCATCACATCGTCGAGCGGCCATGGATCCATCGGCGCGGGGGCCTCCACCGCCCTGGCCAACGCCTCCATCTGCGGACCTACGTGCGCCAAACGCGTGATGTCGATGGCATGGATGCTGATGCCACCAGCCCGCAATGCGTCGGCATCAGCCAACCGATTTTCCTGCGTACACATCACCACCACGTCCGGTCGCAACGCCACGATGGCATCTACATCAGGATCTTTGGTGCCGCCGACATGAACCAGTTGCGGTTGCTCACAGAATCGGGTGACCGCCACCGGGGTGATCCCCCACGCCATGAGCGTCTCGGTGGCCGACGGGACGAGACTGACGACGCGCACGACGCTCAGATCTGACCGAGGAGTTGTGACTTCTTTGCATCGAACTCGGCCTGGCTGAGCACACCCTTCTGGCGTAACTCATCGAGCTTCTCGATTTGTTCGGGCATACTGAGTTGACGTCGGCCAGCCATGCGATCCATGTCCCGCGCACCGGCGCGTTCGATCTGGCGATAGATCTCGTTCTGGACGTCGAAGGGACGGTTGACATCAGAGAAGCGCTGTTGTCCACGCTCGCCCCCCGACTCGATCATGAGATCACCGGCGCCGATGAGTCGCTCGAAAATACTTTGATTGAACGAGATGTCGTTGATGCGCTCCAACGGAATCTCCTTGCCTTGCTTGGCCACCACACCCGCTCGGTAGATGAGCCGATCAGTGGTGACCACGAAGTTGGTGGTTCGCCAGTTGAGGAATTTCCACATGAAGGCCACCGCCGCCAACACTCCTGCGGCAAACACCGCCCAGGAGATGAACCCGTTGGCCCTCCCGCTGCCCGGGTTCAGTATCTGCGCCAACACCGCTCCTGCCACCACCACGGCCAACAGCAGCGCAAATGCGGGGATGAGAAACCAGAGATGGGGTCGACGATCGATGACAATCTCTTCCCCTTCGTGGAGGTGGCGGCGAGGAAACGGCATGGGGCAATGGTAGGTCGACCAACGGGTCGTGCGCCTTCTTTGCCACACCTGTGTAACTACATGCGTGTTTTTCTGTCACACCCCAACGCGTATGGTTCTGCCCATGGACGAGCGCACGAGAATCGAGCTACTGAGCGGGCTCAATCCCGCCCAGGCCGAGGCCGTCACGTCCACCGCAGCTCCGCTGTGCATTCTCGCCGGCGCCGGCTCCGGCAAAACCCGTGTCCTCACCCGGCGGATGGCGTGGCGGATCGCCGAGGGCTCAGCCGACCCAGCCCGAGTCCTGGCCCTCACCTTCACTCGCAAGTCAGCCGGTGAACTCACCAAACGCCTGGGCCAATTGGGAGTGCGAGACCGGGTGGCTGCGGGGACCTTCCACTCGGTGGCCTACGCCCAGTTGCGTCAGTGGTGGACGGACTCTGGGGTGCGGGCGCCGTCACTCACCGAGTCCAAGATCCGTCTCATCGCACCGTTGCTCGGCACCCGCCGCGCCTCCAATGTGGCGCCGGTCGACATTGCATCGGAAATCGAGTGGGCCAAGGCGCGCCTCATCACCCCGGCCACCTACGCCCCGGAGGTCACCGCCCTGGGCCGCCGCCCACCGCTCGGGATCGAGGCCATGGCCGACATATACGGTCGCTATGAGGCGGACAAACGCCGGCGTGGATTGGTCGACTTCGACGATTTGTTGTTGCTCACGGTAGAGGCCATGGAGCACGACCGCGAGTTCGCCGCCCGCCAGCGGTGGCGGTTCCGGCACCTGTTCGTAGACGAGTTCCAAGACGTCAACCCCGCCCAGTCACGCCTGCTCGACGGGTGGTTGGGGTTGGAACCGGGGCGCCCACCATCGTCATCGGCATCTGTGGATCTGTGCGTGGTGGGCGATCCCAACCAGGCGATCTACGCCTGGAATGGTGCCGACCCACGATTTCTCACGGGCTTCCGTGAGCGCTTTCCCGGCGGCGGCATGATTCGCCTGGAGGACAACTACCGCTCGTCGCCCCAGATCCTCACCGTGGCCGATGCAGTGCTCGGGCTTGGTACCCGCGAAAGTCGTCCGTTGCGTCCCAACCAGAACGACGGACCCCTGCCGGTGGTCACCTGCTACCCGTCGGACATCGAGGAAGCCCGCTCCGTTGCCCGGATGGTACGTGAGCGTCACAACGGCCGGATGCCGTGGAAGCACCTGGCCGTCCTCACCCGTACCAATGCCCAACTACTGCTGTTCGAAGAAGCATTCAGGGCGGCTGGCATCCCCCACCGGGTGCGAGGCAACGGTGCATTCCTGGCCTTACCCGAGGTGCAACGCGCCCTGGATGTGTTGCGCCACTCGCCGGCGGGCAGCGCACTGTCATCGCGGTTACGTGATCTAGAGGAGTTGGCCGCCGAAGCCACCGATGCGGGCAGCAAGGGGGTGGAGGGCACCAACGATCGGGCCGACCAAATTGAGGGTGTCATCCGCTTGGGCCACGAGTTCCTGGGCAACGACCCCCAGGGCACCGTGGCCACATTCCTGGCGTGGGTCAGTGCCACCATCACCAGCCGTGCCGACGAGCCTGATCGGGGTTCTGACATCGTGGAGTTGTCCACATTCCACCGGTCGAAAGGCCTGGAATGGCCGGTGGTGTTCGTGGCTGGGTTGGAGCGAGGCTTCGTGCCCATCGGCCAAGCCGACGACGACGATGGGCGGGCCGAAGAGCGTCGACTGTTGTACGTGGCCGTCACCCGGGCCGAGCGCGAACTGCACTGCTCCTGGGCCCAACAGCGCACCTTCGGGGCGCGCACCACGGCCCGCAACGCATCCGTTTGGGTGGCCAACATCACCGCTGCGGTCCAGTCCATGGATCATGGAGGAGGCGGGGATTGGCGCACGGTGTTGCGCGCCAATCGCGAGCGCCTGGCCGCCGCCAAAGCTGCCGGGGTGCCAGGCATCACGGGAACCAAGAAGGCGGCCATCCAGGTAGGCGCCGGTGCCGACCCTGAGGTGTACGAGTTGCTCAAAGCGTGGCGGGCCCAAGAGTCGCGGCGATCGGGACTACCGGCCTTCGTCATCTTTCACGACACTGCCCTGGCCGCCATGGCCGAGGCCCGTCCGTCGAGTATCGATGGCCTGCTGGGTCTCCCCGGCGTAGGCCCGGTGAAGGCTGGCCGCTACGGCAACGCCATCATCGAAGTGCTGCAAAAGGCCGTGGCCCGAGCCTCCTGACGAGCGCTACGCCCGCAAACCCACCAGTAGTCCCGGCGCTCGCAGCACGTCGGCATCGGCTCGCAAAGCCATCAGAGCCTGGTCGTCACCGAGAATGGCCCGGGCCCGCTTCACCAACGCTCCCGCCAGTCCACCCGGCACGTCCTCGTCGTCTGGAGCTGGCAGTAGGGCCAACGCTGCGACCACGTCGCCTGTGCGCGCTGCACACTCAGCCAACACCGCTCGAGCAGCCACTGCAGCGGTGCGCGCCCCGGCTCGGTCGGCCGCCCCCGCCGCCTGCGCCGCCATGCGGGTCGCATCGTCGTACAGACCCAGTGAGGCCAGCCCCGCCGCCGCTGGTACGAATCCCACCAGAGCCTCATGGCGGCCCAGATTTAAGCGCAATGGCTGTAGATCCTTGTCCACGATTTCGTGGAAGCGCCCTTCCAACAGTGCAGATTCCATCTGCACCACCGAGGCAATCGACGTGAACACGTCCGTTTCGGTATACGGCTCGAACGCCACCCCGGACTCGATAGAAGCGTTGATCGCCTGCAGCAGAGCCCGTTCCCCGGCTGACTCCAGCGCCCCCATCCGCCGGGCCCTGGCCACCGTGTCACGGGCCACCCCCAGCCGCCCCGCCATACGGGCCAGATTGGCCCTCAGACACAGCATCTGCAACAAGGTGCTGCTCTGCCCCAACTCGGTGCTCAGCGAAATGGCTTCGTCGGTCCACAAGTTGGCTTCGCCGGTTTGGACAGGACCGCCCAATCGGCTTTTCAAGAAATGGTGCCAAGACAACGACACCAAGGCACCGAGATGGCGGCTGCGGTCACCCAACTCCAACGAGTACGACAAATTCTCGTGCATCCACGTCTCCACGTCGGGATGATCAGGGCGCACCATGGCGCGAAAACTCACGGCCGCCATCTCGCCGGCGCGATGTCCTTCACGCCGGAACAACTCCAGCCCGGCCAGAAGTTCTCCATCGGCCTCGTACATGTCGCCACGCAGAAACAGCGCCACCGCCTTGTTGGAATGCGACCACCCCTCCTTCACCCCATCACCAACTGCCTGCCACCGTTGTGCGGCGTCATCAAAGGCCATCATGGCGGCGTCACTGTCGTGATCCACCAACGCATTGGCCAGTACCAGTGTGCGTTCGGCATCGAGGCGCTGATTAGTACTGATATCGGGAATCAAATCCAAGACCACGAGGGCCTCCGCTCGATCGCGTCCGTTGTACAGCTCGGCCAATCGCAACAGATTCACCGGATCGCGATAGCCCATGGTGACGGCGCGACGCAGCAGCGACACTGCATCGAGGGGCCGGGCGGCGTCGAGCGCCTGCGTGCCAGCCACCGCCAAGGCGCCCGCCGCCAGAGTCCGCAGTACTTCGTCATCGGGAGCGTGACTACTGGCCCGCTCCAGATGGCGGGCTCGTTCGTCCTGGGTCAGTGACAACTCCGCCACCCTCAGATGACGCTCCACCCGCACTTGAAGGGGGAGCGTCTCGTACGCCACCTCACGCAGTAGTGGCTCGGTGATGTGCAGCGCCCCGTCAGGACGATGACGAACCATGCCGGCATTGGTGAGACTGGTGATGGCCTCTGATGTGGTGGCGCCGCCGAGAGCAACGAGTTGGCCGGCGGTGGCCAAATCACCAATGACGGCAAGGTCTTGCAACACGCTGCGCTCCCCCGCACCCAGCCCGTCGAGCCGAGCCGCCAGTACGGCGCGCAGGCTCACTGGGAGCCGACGCAACGGGACACCAGCGGCTCGTTGATCAGATTCGAATGCCTGCAGTTCACGCAGGAACAGCGGATTACCCCCACTGAGTTTGGTGATGGTTTCGTCAGGCGCCTGCCCCGGGTGCCACAACTGCGCCAGGGTAACCGTCTCCGTGGCCGACAGCGGCCCCAGACGAACCGTGCTGGCCGTAGGAAAGCTCCCCAACCAGCGGCCCTCTGGTCGACCGGCAAACACCGCCAACACTGGCAGGTCCACCAATCGCGCCACCACCGATGTGAGTAGCTCGATGCTGGTGTCGGCCATGTGCACGTCTTCGATCAACAGGAGCACCGGATGCTGCCGCGACCGGTCCTCGGCCAAACGTCGCAGCGCCCAGAGCTGCTCTTGGCGCAAGGCCACCGGATCGATTCCCACCAGTGAGTGATCGATGTCGCCGGCCAACGACCGCACGCGCGCCTGTACCGCTTCATCGGCGCTGGGTCCCAATTGATGCACGAGGTCGCCTCCCACCCGAACCCCGCCAGACCCCCCGTAGGGCGGATACACCGATCGCACTACAAAGGCCTGTTCGCCCACCATGGCCACCAATTCGTCAAGCAAACGGGTCTTGCCGATACCGGGATCGCCCGTCAGCAGCACCACCCCGGCGCGCCGAATGGACCGGACACGACGCCACTGCGACAGGAGGAATTCCAACTCCTCCTCGTGCCCCACCAGTTGGGTGGCGATGCTGTCGGGCAGCACCGGAGTGACACGTACGGCGACCGCTTCGCGCACATCGACCGGCAGGCGTTTACCGCGCAACTCAAGCGCCGAGCAGTCGCGGTACGCCACGCGATTCTGCGTCAACTCCACTGTCACCGGACCCACCAACACTTGACCCCGAGAGGCTTCCTTCTGCAATCGCGCTGCCACATTGACCACATCGCCCATGACCGTGACGGATCCTCCGCCCATGGCCATCACCATCACCTCGCCGGTGTTGACCCCGATGGAGAACCCGAGCTCCATGTCGGCCACCTGGATAGCCAGTGCCGCCGCCACTGCCCGTTCGGCATCGTCATCATGGGACAGCGGTACACCGAACACGGCCATCACCGAGTCGCCGATGTATTTGTCCACCGTGCCGCCGTGAGACACCACGATGTCGCTGAGCCGCCGAAAGGCGGTGTCGACCAATCGGGCCAACAGCTCCGGATCGTTGTCTTCGGACATCGAAGTGAACCCCACCACGTCGGCGAACATCACCGTGGCCAGCTTGCGTTCTTCACCGGGATTGCCCCGACCAGGTTCGTATGCGGTGCCGCAGCTGCCACAGAACGCAAACGCCATGGGCGTGGAGAATCCGCACCCGTCGCATCGGCGCGCCGCCAGCATCAAGCCGCATGTGCCACAAAAGCGGAAGGCGCTGGGGTTGTCGGTGTGGCAGCTGTTGCACTCCATCGGCACCGACGGTACCGCCCACGGGCCACCCAATGCCCACCAAAATCTCATCGGTCCTCGCCCGACCTACACGACGCCCTACGGTCGCGTTTCGGCCGTCAACACGGGGGCTGCGCGCCTCCACTCCGCTTCGGTCCTCGCCCGACCTACACGACGCCCTACGGTCGCGTTTCGGCCTACCCTCAAGGTGTGAAGTTCCGGATCGAGCAGAAGTTCGCCGCCTCCCCGTCGGAACTGGTGAATGCGTTCTGTGATGCGTCGTACATCGCTGCCATGGCCGCACTACCCGATCTCGGAGCGCCGGTACTGGAGGATCAGCAACGCAAGGGTGGCATCGTGCGCCAGCGTCTGCGCTATTCCTTTCATGGTCGATTGCCGTCGGCGGTGACCCGGGTGATCGATCCAGCCAAGCTCACCTGGTACGAACAAGCCGAGATCGACACCAAGAAGTTCAGCTCCACGTTCTCGATGGTGCCGGACCATTATCAACGGTTCTTCACTTGTGTGGGCACGTGGACATTGACCGCTGATGGTGTATCCACCCAACGAGTCATCGAGGGCGAATTGAAGGTGAACTCGCCGGTACCGTTCGTCGGCGGACAGGTGGAACGGGCGATAGTGAGTGGACTGAAGACTCGGTTGTCGGGCGAACCCAAGGTGTACGCCGACTGGAGCCAGACGAGAGCCTGATCAGCCTGCTTCGAGATCTGCGGCCATGGACAGCCAACGCTCCTCGGTGTCGGCCAATTGGGCCGCCACATCACCGAGTTGTTCGCCCAGGCGAGTCATCGCCACATGGTCGTGGCCCACCGACACCAACTCTGCTTCCAGTGAGGTCTTTCTACGGCCCAGCTTCACCAGATCTTTCTCAGCCTCTCGTAACGCAAAGCCAAGAGTGCTCTTGGACTTGCGCTTCGGCTCACCTGCATCGGCGGCACTGGGCGTTGCGACAGTGGTTGGCACCGGCGCAGGCGTACGCGTACCGCGCTTGGCATCACGCTCACGACGCCACCCCTGATAGCCACCCTGCACCACACGCGCCGTGGTGTCTTCCACCAACACCACGTCCTCCACGGTACGATCGAGGAAGGCCCGATCGTGGCTAACCACCACCAGTGTCCCGGGCCACGTTTCAAAAAACTCTTCCAGCGTGCGCAACGTGTCCAGATCCAAATCATTGGTGGGCTCGTCGAGCAGCAGCACATTGGGTCGCTCCGCCAAAACCAACAACAACTGCAGCCGGCGGCGCTCGCCTCCCGACAACGTCCCCACCGGCGCCCACTGGGCGTCGTCGTCGAACCAGAACTCCTCCATGAGGCGCTTGTCTTCCGGCGAACCCACCGCACGGGTCGGACCGGCCACCGCCTCACGCACCCTTTGGGTGAGATCCAACGAACGGCCCAATTGGTCATAGTACCCAACCCGCACGGTAGGACCGGTGTCCACCACGCCCTCGGCGGGGACGAGGCGCCCGGCGAGTATCTCCAGCAACGTGGACTTTCCCGCCCCGTTGGCGCCCACGATGCCGTAGCGCTCGCCCGGAGCCAACAGCCACTCCACATCACGAAAGAGCCAATCGCCACCGCTAAATCGATGGCCCACTCCTCGTAGTTCCACCACTTTGTTTCCGAGGCGCGGCGCCAACTTGGCGTCATAGGCATTGCGGTAGCTGCCCTGGGCGCCCGCACTTGGTCCCTGGCCTTCTCCGGAACGACCGGTAGCTGCGCCCAAACCCAGTCCTGTAGTACGGGCCTGGGCCTCGGCCCTCCCGTCCACCGTGGCCGTCGCTGTTCGTAAGTGCGCTTTTGATTTACTGGTACGAGCAGGGGCGCCGCGCAGCAACCACGCCAGTTCCCGACGGGCCAGGTTGCGACGGGTTGACTCCGCCGCTGCGGCGCGCTCTTCGCGTGCATCGCGCCCGGTGAGATAAGCGTGATAGCCACCCTCATGAACATACCCACGGCCACGGTCGAGCTCCAGAACGCGGGTACACACCCGGTCGAGCAGATGACGATCGTGGGTGACCAGGATGAGGCCCCCCTTCTGCTGGGCCAGACGCTCCTCCAACCACTCGATACCGTCGAGATCGAGGTGATTGGTGGGCTCATCGAGGATGAGCAAGTCGGCGTCGTGATCACCCGGTACGGCTACCAGTGCCCGGGCCAGAGCGACCCGCTTGGCCTGACCTCCGGACAATTCGACAATGGGGGTAGTGGACAGGCGCCCCATGCCCAATCGGTCCAGCACTGCAGCGGCCTCCCACGAACCGTCGAGGGCGCCGAGCACCGTGCCGGTGCCGAGATCAGGGAGTTGATCCAAGACCCCAACGCGCAAACCCTTGGAGCGCCGTACTGTGCCGTCCTCCGGCTCAGCGGTGCCGGCCAGTACCCGCAGCAGGGTGGACTTGCCGGTGCCGTTGATGCCCACCACTCCCCATCGCTCACCACTCGAGATGGTGACCGACAAGTCTTCGAACAACGGGCGATCCGGTCGACGAACTGATACTGCTGCCGCATCAACGAGGATCATGGACGACTCGCGTCACGCTCGAGTGCCATGTCACGAAACCGTTCGCGGGGTACGGAGATGAACAGCCCTTCGGCTTCGGCCGTGAGCGTCCACTGGCCGCCATGTTCAACGTAGGAGCGACCGGTGGTGAAGATCTTGCGTCCCTCCACCCGCACGATCTCGCCCTCCCAGCGAATGGGGACGCGCAGCGGAGTGGGAGACCGGTAGTTGACACTGAGACGGGCGGTCATCCCGGCGCTGCCACTGAGCGACTGGGTCATACCCAACAGTTCATCGAAGGTGGCCGCAATCCATCCTCCGTGGACACATCCGGGTGGTCCTTCATAGGCACCACCAAAGGTGGCCTCGCCCAACACCTTGTTGCCTTCGAGCCTCAATGACAACGGTGGCGCAGTGGGGTTGGCCAGGCCCAGTACAGGACTGTGATCGAAGATTTCCGACATACTGGCCATGGCTTCGAAGTTGTGCGCGCTTATTTCTTCACCGGCATTGGCTGACTCCGCATAGCCCTCGAACGACGAGCGGTGTCCGAACGTGTCGAATTGTTCATTCAGCGCGCTTACGGTAGCCACCGCTTGCACCAACGTTGCTTCATCCGCCTCGGTGTTCATCAGCGCGTCGATGAAGTGTCGAAGCTGGCCGGTGAGATCGTGGCGCGCGGCGCGACGCGCTTCGATGATTGGTTCATTGCTCATACGATCTCGATCATCAACGGGGCGTGATCCGACGGCAATTTTCCCTTGCGAGCATTGCGGTCCACAATGGACCAGGTGAGCCGATCCATGACAGGGGCGGTGGCCAGTACCAAGTCGATACGCATGCCTCGATGCATATGGAAATCACCAGCACGGTAGTCCCAGTATGTATACAGATGATCCTGGGAATAGAGATGTCGGAAAGCGTCCGTGAAACCCCACTGCTCGAGTTCGGCCAACTTGGCCCGCTCCCCTGGTGTGACGTGCGTGGACCCTGTGAACTTGGCGGGGTCCCACACATCGCGATCCTCGGGGGCGATGTTGAAATCACCCATCACCACTACTGGGTGCGAGGGGTCCGTGGTGCGGCTGAGTTGCTCACGCAGACGGTCCAGCCATATCAACTTGGCGCCGTAGTGCGGATCGTCCACCGAGCGGCCGTTGGGTACGTACACGCTCGATACTTCGATGCCGCCACACGTGGCCGTGATGAGCCGGGCCTCGGCCAACACACCGGTGACGTAGTCGTCGACGGGGGCCCCTGCCTGCAGACCCTCCATGAACCCATAGCGCACGGCCTCGATGCCCACTTTGGAGAGGATGGCCACACCGTTCCATTGGCCCTGTCCGAAATGCACCGATTCGTAGCCGAGGGCTTGAAAGGCCATGGCAGGGAAGGCGGCATCGCTCAGCTTGGTCTCCTGGAGACACAGCACATCGGGCTGGAGCGTGGCCAACCAATCCTCGACGCGGGGCATCCGGGCCTTCAGCGAGTTGACGTTCCAAGTGACGAGGCGCACGACAATTGAGGTTAGGCGGGGTCACGTGATGCGCCGACCCCAGCCGTTGTGGCGAATGCCACCGTCCCCCCGCTGCGCCCGATTGCACGGAGTGGAACCAGGATTGCGATCACCGCCACGTCAGCTCCACTCGATGAAGGTGGTTGGAGGTGTGACTTCCTACTTTGACCTTTTGGCGGTGGCCTTCTTGGCGGTGGCCTTTTTGGTCACCACTTTCTTGACCACGGGGGGTTGTTTGGTAACTGCTTTCTTGGAAACTGCTTTTTTGGCAGATACCGCCTTTTCGGTGGCGACCTTCTTCACCGGCGAGGCCTTCTTCACCGGAGGGGCCATCTTTTTGGCCGGAGCGACTTTTCTAGCCGGAGCAGACTTTTTGACCGAAACCTCTTTGGCCGCCACTTTTTTGGCAACCACCTTCGTCACCACGACAGCCTTCTTGGCCGGCGCCTTCTTGGGCGGCGCCTTCTTGGTCGAAGCCTTCTTGGCCGCTGCCTTCTTGGCCGCTGCCCTCTCGACTACGACAGACTTCTTGGCCGCCACCTTCTTGGCCGGGGCCTTGGCCACTGCAACTGTCGGAGCTGGCGCAGCCACCACACGGGGGCGGCCACGACCACGACGCGGGGTCGACACCTCAGCGGTGCGGATGTGGTCGAGATCGAGATCAAGTACTAGGGGTGCTGCCAAATCAAGCATGGCTGCACCGGGTGTACCGATGAGTGCCAGTTCGATGCCACGGCGCGGGGCGTCGAAGGACTTCACCACCCACCGCCGGATTTCTCCCTTGCGGACTACTTCTTTGGCGGAGCGAGGCATGGGGTCGGCCAATCCGGAGAACGGCACATAGCAGCGTGCTCCCCCGGCGCTGACGTACATCCCGTGGCTTGAATAGGTGTCCACTTCGCCATCGATTTCGGACCCCAGTTGGTGCTCGGAGACGAACGAGATGAATGCCAAAGGCTCGTTCACCGGCTCGAGGGGGCGTTCGGGCCCACCGCTTTGTCCCCCGCTGCGGCGGCGCTTCTTCTTCCGCCCACCCCGTTGATCAGATGCCAACACGTCAGTGGTGCCGGAGTCGCCGTCGAGGTCGGGATCCATTCTCGACGAGGGCCCTTTGGAGCCCTTTCGCCGTTTGCGGTCACCCTTGCGACCCTTGCGGCCCTCGCCGTCAGATTCCACGCCCACGGCCGCCGCTTCGGCCCGAGCGGCCAAGAACGGCGGTGGCGCCTTGGGTACCGGCATGGGCTTCATGGCGTCGGGCGAGCCGATACGCACGATGGTGCGTTTGGCCTCGCGAACGGCCTCTCGGCTTTTGGGTCCACGTACCGGCGTGCGGTCCATGAAGACCCACCCCAACCCTGGCACCGGCTTGCCGCCGATGAGGCGACCCCGATCAAATAGCCAGTCGTAGGTGCCGTGGAACTCCTGGAAGGAGTCGTTGGAGAAGACGGTGGCTCCCAATTTGTCCGCCACCTTGAGAATGAAGCTGTCGCCCCTGCCAATGGTGCCGGCGGGGGGCATGATGATTTCGCCTTCCAGATACGCCGCTTCGAACGTTGGTTGTTCGGAAGCGCCAATCCGGTGGGCGAAGGAGGTATCGACGATGACCAGGACATCAGCGCCAGGGTGTTCTTCCATGAAGCTCTGAACCGCTTCGTCGAGCTGGTTCAGACTAGGAAGGGTGCGACCCTCGGTTGCAATGTTCGATCCGTCGACCACGACTTTGTACGCGGTCATCGGTTCCTTGTTTTCTGTTGTCTATTCAGGTGTCAATGGGAACGGTGCGCACTGCTGCGCCGCCCGCCCGTCATGCCATCCACAGTGGCTGGCGCTGATGGCATCGGCATCCGTTGACTCACAGTCAAGCATGAGGGTGGCATTTCTGCGCGCACCCATGCCAGGGTTTGGCCCATGAGCCCCAGCAGCAGCCATGCGGAGCAAGGCCCCATTCGCGCCGTCCTGTGGGATTTCGGCGGGGTCATCCTCACCAGCCCATTCGAGGCATTCGCCCGCTACGAAGA
>JAYVGK010000039.1:0-6854 GCA_043772215.1 Acidimicrobiales bacterium
AAGCCGCAGATCCTGGAATTGGGTATCGCTCGATTCAACGATGCCTGTCGCACCAGCGTGTTGACGTACACCAAGGACTGGGAGCGCTACGTCACCCGCCAGGCCCGCTGGGTGGACTTTGCCAACGACTACAAGACGCTCGACCTCTCGTACATGGAAAGCGTGATGTGGGCGTTCCGCACGCTGTGGGACAAGGGTCTCATCTACGAAGGGTTCAAGGTGCTGCCGTACTGCTGGAGGTGCGAGACGCCGTTGTCCAACACCGAAACTCGTATGGATGACGTGTACAAACAGCGCCAAGATCCCGCAGTGACGGTGATGTTTCAACTGAGTGACGGCGCCCGGGAAAAAGTGTTGGCGTGGACCACCACACCGTGGACGTTGCCGTCGAATCTGGCTCTGGCCGTCGGTCCCGACATCGATTATGCGGTGATGGAGGAGCCTCAGCCGGATGGCTCTACGCAGCGTTACATCCTGGCCGAGTCGCGTCTCGGCAGTTACGCCAAGGAACTGGCCAATGCCGTGCAGGTGGCCACGGTGAAGGGCACGTCGTTGGTGGGCCGCCACTACGAGCCGTTGTTCCCCTATTTCGCCGGTACGCCCAACGCCCATCAGGTGTTGCAGGCCGACTATGTCACCACCGAGGACGGCTCCGGCGTGGTGCATATCGCCCCGGCCTTTGGCGAGGAAGACAAGTTGGTGACCGACGCCGCCGGAATCCCCGTACGCAACCCGGTCGACTCGGCCGGAAAATTCACCAGTGAGGTGCCGGACTTCGAGGGCATGCAAGTGTTCGAGGCCAACATGGAGATCGTCCGCGCGCTTCGTAGTGCCGGCAAGCTGGTGCGACTCGACTCCTACGACCACAGCTATCCGCATTGTTGGCGCTGTGACAATCCACTGATCTATCGGGCTGTGTCGAGTTGGTTTGTGGAGGTCACCAAGATCCGGGATCGCATGGTCGAACTGAACGCCGACATCACGTGGGTACCAGCGCACGTGAAGGAGGGCAGCTTCGGCAAGTGGATCGCCAATGCTCGCGACTGGTCCATCTCGCGTAACCGGTTCTGGGGCTCACCCATCCCGGTATGGAAGAGCGACAATCCCGCCTATCCCCGCCTCGACGTGTACGGATCGCTCGACGACATCGAGCGCGACTTCGGCGTGCGTCCCACCGATCTGCACCGCCCCACCGTGGACGACTTGGTTCGGTCCAACCCCGACGATCCGAGCGGCGCGTCCATGATGCGGCGGGTGCCCGAGGTGCTCGACTGCTGGTTCGAATCCGGGTCCATGCCATTTGCCCAGGTGCACTATCCGTTCGAGAACAAGGACTGGTTTGAGCACCACTATCCAGGTGACTTCATCGTGGAGTACATCGCTCAAACCCGGGGCTGGTTCTACACACTGCATGTATTGGCCACGGCGTTGTTCGACCGGCCGGCGTTCGACACGTGCCTGGCCCACGGCACGGTACTGGGCAACGACGGCGAGAAGATGTCGAAGTCCAAGAACAACTATCCCGACGTATATGAGGTATTCGACACCTACGGCTCTGACGCTATGCGTTGGTTTCTGCTGTCGTCCACGGTGTTGCGCGGTGGCGACATGGTGGTCACCGACCAAGGCATCCGCGACAGTGTGCGCCAAGTGGTGCTTCCGTTGTGGAACGCTTGGTACTTCTTCACGCTGTATGCCAACACGTCCGGCTACCAAGCGTCGTTTCGCACTGATCAAACCGGGGAACTGGACCGCTACCTCATTGCCAAGCTGCACAACTTGGTGGCCGAGGTCACAGACAGGATGGACACGTACGATCTCTTCGGGGCGTGTGGGTCCGTACGCAACTTCTTGGATGTGCTCACCAACTGGTACATCCGCAGGTCGCGTGATCGATTCTGGGATGGTACCTCCGCATCGGCTCACGATGCCTTCGACACCTTGTACACCGCCCTTCATGTGCTGTGCCGGGTGGCTGCTCCGCTGCTGCCACTCACCACGGAGGCAGTGTTCCAGGGCCTCACCGGTGAGGACTCGGTGCACCTCACGGATTATCCGTCCGCTGATGATCTGCGCGCTGATGATTCCCTGGTGAAGGTGATGGATGAGGTGCGTGACATCTGCAGTGCTGCCCTCAGTGTGCGCAAGGCACGCGGACTACGGGTGCGATTGCCCTTGGCTCATCTCACAGTGGCTCATCCCGATGCATTGGCACTGGAGCCGTTCACGTCGGTGATTGCCGAAGAACTCAACGTCAAAGAGGTGCGTCTCACCAGCGACGTGGCTGGTGCAGGGTCGTTTGAGCTACAGGTGGTTCCGGCCAAGTTGGGGCCGCGGCTTGGCAAGGACGTACAGCGCGTGATCAAAGCAGTGAAAGCCGGCGACTGGACGCAGGACGTGACCGGCACAGTGGTGGCTGGGGGCATCACCTTGGAGGAGGGAGAGTTCGCCCTTCGTCTGGTGGTGGACGAGGGTGCGGCGGCGGCGGCGCTGCCTGGAAATGCAGGCATCGTGTCACTGCATCCAGACACCACCCCGGAATTGGAGGCCGAAGGAGTGGCCCGTGATGCTGTACGTGCCGTCCAGCAGGGTCGTCGTGACGCCAAGTTGCATGTCAGCGATCGCATCTCGGTGACCCTGGGATCACCGTCGGGGTTCGTTCTCGACGCGCTCATCACCCACCAATCATTCATCGCCGACGAGGTACTGGCAGTGGAGATCCATGTTGATGCCGCAGCACCGGCCGGAGCCCACCTCAGCGAGGTAAGAGTGGGCGACGATGCCCCCCTCGCCATCGCCATTCTCAAGGCCGACTGACCGGGACACCCCCTCAACCCACGTCATCGAGTGGAGTCAGGATCGCGCTCGGCGCAGGCTGGGCTCCTCTCGGCGTGGATGGAGGCGGGGACGGAGGGGGACGGGCCGGTAGCGTGAGGGTTCATGGACGTGGACCTCACCATCCTTCAAGGCCGCATCCTGTTGTACCGCGTCTTCGATGTGGCCCATGAGGTGCACTTGGCCGATGCCGAGCGGGCACTACGGACCACGGCGGGGGAGGGCCGTTCGGCCCGGTTGCGGCTGGAGCGTCAACGCGATTCGGTGGTGTTCACCGATCCTCCCGTCATCGCCGATCTGTCGGAGCGGCTCATCACGCTGGCCGACCGGGAGTGGTCGGTACGGGTAGAAGCCAAAGCCTATGACTTCGGTGTGATGACCATCATATGGACGCTTAGGATACCGTCGAGAACCACCATCGTGGAGCTCGAAGAGATGTCCGTCCAACTCGAAGAGCCGTTGCTGAAAGCCGACCTCGAACGTTGGATGACCGAGGACTGTGACGTGGCCATCGAGCTGATGAAACCGGGATTGGTGAAGCCGGGTCGTCGCGACATGTGCGACACCCTCACCCTATTTGCCATCACCGGATTCGAAGATGAGATGACCGGAGAAACACTGGCCTCGCATCACCGCATCCCGGGGCTCATTCTGGGGGAACGAGTCACGTTCTCACGGCAGCTGCGAGATGAACTGCGCCGATCATCGTTCAGTTACTCCACGCACGACCTGGTGGTCATCGGCTACGACGCTGCCTTGGTGTACGACCCCACAGGCACCAACGACGTGTCCAACCTGTTGGAGTTTGCCCTGGCTCAAACGCTGGAATTGGAACTCGAAGAGCGCGACCTGGACCAACGGGTGGCGCTCATGCACGATCAGCTCGGCGAACGGCGGCGGGCCGGTCAGAGTTGGCGCCGCTCACCGTATGAGAGCCTGCGTCGCAATCTACTGAGTCAGCACCTCGACTTTTCCGAAGTGTTGGAACGGGTCACCAGCGCCGTGAAGGTGACCGAGGATTTCTACTATGCCAAGGTCTACCGCGAGGCTGTACGAGTATTCCGAGTGGATGAAGTCGTTGCCTCGGCCAATCACAAGCTGGAGCTCATGAGCCGTACCTATTCGATGTTGAGCGACGAAGTGGACACCCATACGTCGCATCGCCTGGAACGCGTGGTGATCGCCCTCATCCTGTTCGAGATCGTGCTCACGCTGCTGGCCAAGTTCACATGACCTCGATTCCTGAATTCCTCCCCTATCTGCGCTGTCCGTTTTGCGCCACTGGGGTGCTGCAACTCAGGACCGGCCCGTCCGGCGCGCCGCATCACGAGAACGCCACGTTGGACTGTTCGCAGTGCGCCGGTACCTCCGAGGTCATCGATGGCATCTGGCATGCCATGGGCACCCACCGGGCCTCACGCAGCCTGGCGCAACTATCGAACCTGGCTGCTCCCACCGCCCGCTGGTATGAGGATGTGTGGCGCACACGGTCGCTTTCGCTGCTGTCGGGACGGTCGTTTCCCAACAGTGAGGAGCTCATCGAACTCACCAGCGCCCTGGGTCCTGGGCCGGGTCGCTTCATGCTGGACGTGGCTTGTTCAGAGGGTCTCTATGCCCGGGCACTGGCCAGGGCCGGATCACCGGTGATCGCCGTAGATCACTCGGTGGTGTTTCTGGAGAAGCTGCGCACCCGCTGTGAGCGCGAGGATTTGCCGGTATTGCCGGTGCGGGCCTTGGCTCAATATCTCCCCGTGGCCGATAACGCCATGGCGGGTGTGGCCATGGGTGGCTCACTCAATGAGATTGGCGATGCCGCACGAGCGGTTGCCGAAATGGCTCGGGTTCTCGATGGCAACGGTCGGTTCTTCTCCATGCATCTGCTGCGATCGCATACCTGGAAGGGACGGGCCGCGCAGTTGCTGGCCGGCCCCGCAGGAATCAAGTTTCTGACCCTGTCGGGCACCCACCGGCTACTGCGTGATGGCGGCCTGGTGGCGACGATGGTGCGGACTGATGGAGTGGTTGCCCGTATAACGGCCGAGCGCAGCCACAATGTTATGGTCGAACGGCCGAGGCGCTGAGCCCCTGAGTGGAAAACACGACCAGGTTGGCGCGGTGCGGTGGCCATACTGGGGGCACCATGACGCGCACGATCCTGCTCACCAAGCACCACGGCTTGGGCAATGACTTCCTCGTGTGCTTGGACGGGGCCAGCCTGGAACACCAGGGAGCGTCGTTGGCCAAGCGCCTGTGTCACCGTCACCTGGGCATCGGTGCCGACGGACTACTGCTGGCCCTGCCCGCCGACGGCGACAGTACTGATGCACGGATGCGCCTCCACAACGCCGACGGCAGCATCGCCGAAATGAGCGGCAACGGCATCCGTTGCTTTGCCCAAGCATTGGTGGATGGGGGGGCTGTGGCCCCCGGCACCGTACGCATCGGCACCGACGCCGGTCTGCGGGTGGTAGAGGTCGAGGCCACCAATGCGGAGTCGGGTATGACCCAGGTCACTGTGGACATGGGGGTGGCCCACTTCGACACACACCCCGTACACGGCGGCATCGGCACCACCGTGGACGTGGGCAATCCGCATCTGGTGATTGCCGTGGACTCGCTCGACGATGTGGACATCACCGAGCGGGGCCCGCACCACGAGCAGCCCTATCTGGCGGGGCCCACGGCTGGCATCAATGTGGAGATCATCCGGGCAGTGGACGAGGCCACCATCGACATGGTGGTGTGGGAGCGCGGCGTGGGCGCCACTCAGGCCTGCGGTACAGGGGCCACGGCCAGCGCCGTAGCGGCCCACCGCTTGGGGTTGGTGGGCACCAAAGTCACCGTGCGCCAGCCGGGAGGCGACGCCGTGGTGGAGATACTCGATGATCGGGTGATGCTCACTGGTCCGTCGCAACGCATTGCCACGATCACGATCACCGTTGATGTTGATGTCGATGTTGATGTTGAACTAGCGCTTGAGGGAGCTGCATGAGTGACGCCGACCGCCGCCGCGAACAACTTATCGATCGCACCCGGCGGGAAAAAATCATTCTGGTGGGCGTGGCCGTGGGCAAGCAGAGCATGGACGATGCCGAAGCCGGCCTCGATGAGCTAAGCGCGCTTATTGATACGGCGGGTGCCGATGAGTCGGCTCGGGTGGTACAGCGACGAGACGAACCAGATCGCACCTACTTCGTGGGCAAGGGCAAGGCCGAGGAACTGCGCGAGGTGTCCGAGACCGTGGATGCCGACACGGTGGTGTTCGACACGGAGTTGTCGCCGTCTCAGTCGAAGAACTTGGAGCGATTGCTGAAACGGACCGCCATCGATCGCACTGCCGTGATCCTGGACATCTTTGCCCAGAATGCGCGTAGTGCCGAGGGCAAGGCCCAGGTGGAGTTGGCCCAATTGCGCTATCGCCTGCCGCGCCTGCGAGGTAAGGGCAGTTCCCTCAGCCAGCAGGGTGGCGGTATCGGCACCCGGGGTCCTGGCGAAACCAAACTGGAGGTGGATCGGCGGCGGTTGTTGGAGCGGATGCACCGCCTGGAAACTCAGATCAAGGATCTCGACAAGGTCAGGCTCACCCAGCGCAAGGGCCGTCGCCGTAACCGCCAAGCCCATGTGGCCATTGTGGGATATACCAATGCGGGCAAGTCCACGTTGCTGAACCGCCTCACCGATGCCGGTGTACTGGTGGAAAACAAGCTCTTCTCCACCCTCGATCCCACCGTCCGGCGCTTGGCGCTTCCCGGCGGTGAGGTGGTGCTCATCAGCGACACGGTGGGATTTGTGCGTAGCCTGCCCCATCAGTTGGTGGAAGCATTCAAATCCACCTTGGCCGAGGTGGCCGAAGCGGACCTGTTGCTCCATGTGGTGGACGCCAGCAGTGCTGACCCCGAAGGAAATATGCGCGCAGTGGAATCAGTGCTGGAAGAAATCGGCGCCAATCACGTCCCCCAGTTGTTGGTCCTCAACAAAGCAGACGTGGCGTGGCCCGAGCGGGTGGATCAACTGTTGCG
>JAYVGK010000040.1:0-1974 GCA_043772215.1 Acidimicrobiales bacterium
CGCAACCAAGGCCATCCCTTCCACCGGTTTGGTTGCCGGATTGGCCATTGCACAAGAGCGCTCGGAACGAGTCACGCACCGTCAGGAGTTCGCCTCCGCTTGGGCTAAAGCCACTCGTCGTTCGCTTCGATCATGGCTGCACTGACGGTCCCAAACCAACCACATGCAACCAGTAGGGTCAGCAGCGGGACTTTCGGCCCTAGGAATTGATCGTTTTGCGTTTCAGTGTTGAACCATGTCGTTCACCGGGTTCGCACTTGTGGTTGTCTTGGTGTGGTTGGCCGTTGGGACCGCTACGGCCTTAGTTCTGGGGCGGCGTGGTCATGACTCATTCCAATGGGGGTTACTAGGTGCAGTGTTGGGGCCGTTGGTGGTGCCGATCGCACTCAAGGCGACCCGCGCCGAACGTCCGCTTGCGTCGGTGATTACCACTGGTACCGCTGGCTTCGGTTCGGTGGACGTGTTGGTGGGCCTTGATGGCTCGCCGGAGTCCCAAGGGGCAGTTGCTGCGGTAGCGGAGTTGTTGAAGGACCGCATAGGAAGGCTGCGATTAGTACATGTGCTTGCTTTCGATTCGGGTTCGAGCCCGTCGGGGCGAGAGCAACACGTCGAGGCAGAGAAGCTCTTGGCCCGTCAGGTGACAGACGTGGAGGCCTCGGTGGGCCACAAACCCGACTGCGTCCTACTCGCGGGTGAGCCCAGCCGGGCGTTACGCCAGCATGCCGTCAGCGAGGGTTTCGACCTCATCGTGGTTGGTAGCCGGGGGCGGGGTGCATCGCATGCCCTACTGGGCAGCGTGGCGACGAGGCTTGCAGGATTGGATGGAATTCCAGTGCTCATAGTCCCACCGCCTGCTGCGGGCCTCGTAGAGAAGATCGCCCCCGCACAGTCAACTGTGGGCGTCACGACGGTATTGGCAACGCCCCTGAAGCAGTAATTGCCCTCAGGGTGGGACCTTCGGCTTTCTGGATAGGTCCGTTCGGAGCAGCGTTGGCTGACGAACGGCACTGGATTCATTGACCACGTTGGCGGATCGTGACGTGGTGGACCAGTTGTGTCTCGATCACAAACCTGAAGGAGTTGCCGTGACAGAAATCATCACTGAAGGCACTGGAGATCACTCCAATCATTGGAAAATTGTGGTCGGTTTCGATGGCACCGCCAGCGACCGGGTGGCTTTGAAATGGGCGCTTGACGCCGCCGACGCATTCGATGCAAGCGTGGTGGTGGTGCACGCCGTGGGACTGCTGGAAGGGGCCCAGATCAAGGCCCACCCCAACCAATTCTCCGCTGTCGCTGAGCACCTGCAGCAGGTGATTGATGAGGTGGGTGGAGAACACTCTGCGTCGGTGGAACTGTGTCTGCAAGCCGGGGACCCGGTGGACGTAATGCTGGGGGTGGTTGAGGATCAGCAGCCGCAATTGGTGGTACTGGGCCGGCGGGCGGCGGGGGACGTGGCCGAGTCATGGCTGGGTTCGGTGAGCCGTGAGCTAGTGAGTCAATGCCCGGTGCCAACCGTGGTGGTCCCAGCAATTTCTGGTTTTACTTCATCTACTACAGGGTAGGTCGCATCATGATCAAAACAGTGAAGCTATCGATTGCGCTAGTGACGGTGTCTGCCGCCCTCATGGGTTGCGGATCAAACAAGGCTGCGGTAGCGCCGCAAGCGAGACCATCGATTGTGCTGAGCGAGTTCAGTGTCAAGTTGAGTTCCCCCACATTCGCAGCGGGCAAAGTGACGATCACCGCCGAGAACGTGGGCGCCGAGGAGCACGAGGTGGTTCTTGTGAGAGCGACTTCCGTGCGTGATCTACCAACCAAGTCCGATGGCTCAGTGGATGAAGACAAGATTCCAGAAAAAGACAAGCTCGGTGAGATTGCCCACCTGAAATCTCATGAGAAGAAATCGGCCGTCTTCGACCTGAAGTCCGGTAACTACATCGCGTTCTGCAACCTCATCGACTCGATGAATCA
>JAYVGK010000041.1:0-7084 GCA_043772215.1 Acidimicrobiales bacterium
TCGATCATCGTGCCAACGGACGCTCCCGGGTACCTCATCCAACGCGCCGTTCCCACCATGGGCCACGTTGGCGGCCAACACTGCGAGGTGATCTACGACAACGTACGGGTGCCCAAGTCGAACCTGTTGGGCAATCGTGGGGAGGGCTTCCTCATCAGTCAGAAGCGTTTGGGACCGGGGCGTATCTTCCACTGCATGCGCTGGCTGGGCCAGGCCCAACGGGCATTTGAGTTGATGTGTGACCGGTCTCTGACACGCTATGCACACGGATCGATGTTGGCCGAAAAAGGAGCCATCCAAACGATGATCGCTCAGTCCGCAGCTGAGATCCAGGGGGCTCGACTGATGACCCTCGACGCTGCCCGGGTGATGGACTCAGGATCTGAGGCCAGAGTGGAGATCAGCCTCGTGAAGTTCCACGGCGCCACCATGTTGCACAACGTCATCGACCGAGCCATCCAAGTACATGGTGCCCTCGGTGTCACCAGTGACACGCCTCTCGACAAGATGTATCGCGAGGCTCGTTACGGTCGTATCTACGACGGTCCCGACGAAGTGCACCACATGGTGGTGGCCCGCAATCTGCTGCGCAATTACAAAGACCGGGCGCCCTGGTCATGATCGAGCTTTTGCGTTCATCATGTTGATCGTGGCCGGCAGTTTCGAAGTGGCTCCCGTGGACCGGGACGCGTTCATCGCCAGCCGCCACGAGGCCATGCGGATTTCGCGTACGGAACGAGGATGCATCGAGTACACCTTCGCCGCCGATCCGCTGGTGCCGGGCCGGGTGGTGCTCTACGAGCGATGGGAGCAACAACAGGATCTGGACGACCACCTCAGTGCCTATCGGGCCCGAGCAGCAGCGGCGACACCAAGTACCGATTCGCCGGTAACGGTGCTGTCGTCAGAGATCGTGCTCTACGACATCAGCGGATCCCGTCCACTCGGCTGACTCGCACCCGTTATGGGGCGGTGCGTACCGGACCCGCTTGTTGCGCCACCACCCGTTCCCACCGGCGCGAGCGGGGGTCGCCATGACCTACCACCGCCCACTGCCGACGGAGGGGTTTCACCACAACGCTGAGCGCCACGATGACAGCAAAGGCCAAGGCGTCGGCCGCCAGTACCTTGTCGAGGCCGTAGCTGTCGGCCAGTCGCCCACTGAGCAAGACGCCCACTCCGTAGCCGGTGCCGAGTACGGCGGACTGGATCGACGTGATGCGGGCTCGCGCATGGTCGGGGGCATCACGCTGGACCACCGCTCCCAAGCACACAAACAGCCCCAGCGTGCAGGCGCCCAGCACCACCACAAATGGAAATGCCACCCAACGGTTGGTGGCCTGGGAGTAACCCAAGAGGGCCACTACCGACACGCTGGAAAACACCACCATGGTGCGGGGCCGTCCAATGGCTCCCACCAGAAGGGCCGTGCACATGGCCCCGATCAGTGCTCCGCAGCCCTGCATGATGGTGATGACGCTGGCCAATCCACGGCCCCCGTGCAGCCGCTCCTGAGCCACGATGGGAATGAGCCCTACCCAAGCGATGAGCGTGGTCTGCAGACACACCAGACCCACCACGGCGAATCGGCACCCTGGCGTTTGCCACAGTGTGCGCGCTCCCACTCGGAACTGATTCACAAATGACCCCCGCTCTCCCACCTGCGGCGCCCGGAATGTTCCCTTCACGGTGGCCACGGCCACGATGAGCACAGCAAACGACAGCCCGTTAATGGTCACGATCAATGACGGCGACAGCAGCAGCCCCAACAATGCGGCCAGAGCCGAACCAACGATGCGCCCGGCATTCCACGACACTGCCCCTAGGGACACGGCCTTGAGCAGTTCCTCTCGTGGCACCAACGATGGCATGAGCGCCTGCCCGGCCGGTTGACCAAACGATCCGGCCAGACCCTGCAACGCCACCAACCCGGTGAGCACACCCACACGCGGATTGGAGCGGGCCAATACTGCTGCCAAGGCAAACGTCACCAAGAGTTGAGCGGTGAGTGCGCCCATCAACATCTTGCGTCGATCGAAGCGGTCGGCCAGCACCCCACCAATGGGCGATCCAATACCTTGTGTGGCGAACGCCGCAATACCGATGAGCCCGGTGGCCGTGGCCTTACCGGTGGTGTGGGCCACCAAGACCCCCACCGTGATGGCCTGCATCCACGTACCGATGTCCGACACCACGGCGGCTGACCAGAACGTGGCGAATGAGCGATGACGCAGCACCGTCAAGGGGCTGGATGATCGCATCGTGGACATCCTCCCAACGTACCGCTGTGAGTGGGTGACATCCCCGCCTTTGCCCGCTATCGCATGGAGCGATACCGGTCGATGAGGGCCGTGGTGGACGAATCGTGGGCGGCACCGCCGTCACCAACAGAACCGCTCGGCTCGTCCGTGCTGGTGAGCTCGGCATTGATACGCGTGGCCAGCACCTTGCCCAACTCCACCCCCCACTGATCGAACGAGTTGATGTTCCAGATGGCGCCTTGGGTGAACACCTTGTGCTCGTACAACGCCACCAACTGTCCCAACACGTGTGGCGTGAGTTGCGGCGCCAGGATGGTGGTGGACGGATGGTTTCCGACAAAGGTCTTGTGGGCCACCAGATGCTCCGGCACTCCCTCATTGCGAACTTCTTCCGCAGTCCTGCCAAACGCCAATGCCTCGGTTTGGGCCAAGAAATTGGCCATCAGCAGATTGTGATGTACATCGAACGGATGATTGGGACGCGCAAAGCCGATGAAATCACTGGGAATGAGCACAGTCCCCTGGTGAATGAGCTGATAGTACGCGTGCTGACCATTGGTGCCCGGCGTACCCCACACCACCGGTCCCGTCTGGGCGGTGACGCCCACACCGTTGCGATCTACCGACTTCCCGTTGCTTTCCATCTCCAACTGTTGAAGATAGGCGGCAAACTTGCCCAACTCATGGCTGTACGGCAGCACCGCATGGGTCTGCGTTCCAAAGAAATCGCCATACCAAACCCCCAATAAGGCCAGTATCACGGGCAGGTTGTGGGCAAATGGAGCGGTCCGGAAATGCTCGTCCATGGCATGGAAACCATCCAACATCGACCGGAAGTGGTCAGGGCCGACGGCGATCATCAGTGACAGGCCAATGGCGGAATCATAGGAATAGCGCCCGCCCACCCAATCCCAGAATCGAAACATGTTGGCGGTGTCGATGCCGAACTCGGCCACCTTGGCGGTGTTGGTGGACACCGCCACGAAATGGTGGGGAACGGCGTCATTGCCCAACGCGTCAACCAACCAGGTGCGCGCCGACCGGGCGTTGGTGAGTGTCTCGATGGTGGTGAATGTTTTGGAGCTGATGACGAACAACGTCTCGGCTGGGTCCAGCCCGGCCAACGCGCTCCACAGATCGGCACCATCCACGTTGGACACGAACCGGCACGACAGCGTCTCTTGGCGATATGCCGCCAGCGCGTCATAGGCCATGGCAGGCCCCAAATCCGAACCGCCGATGCCGATGTTGATGACGGTACGTATGGCCTTTCCCGTTGCCCCCTTCCACTCACCATTTCGTACCCGTGTGCTGAACGTGGCCATCTGGTCCAATACTGCGTGGACATCGCTCACCACGTTCACTCCGTCAACCACCAGCGTGGCATCACGAGGCAAACGCAACGCCACATGTAATACCGACCGGTTTTCGGTGACGTTGATGCGATCTCCGGCAAACATGGCGTCGATCTGGCTCCGCAGTTGGGCAGCCTCCGTCAACTGCAGCAATGCGCCAAGCGCGTCAGCATCGATGAGGTGTTTGCTGTAGTCGGCAAACAGGTCAACTCCTTGAAGTATGAACGTGGTGCCCCGATCCTCCTCAGCAGCGAACAGGCTCCGCAGATCAGTGGCCCGCAATCGTTCGAAGTGGGCCTTCACCTCCAGCCAAGCAAGTGAACCGATCACGGTGGGGGTGATTGTTCCAGACATGAGCCCATGATGCCGCGTTCTCGGAGGATCAGCGCCTCAGGCATGGACGCATGTGTGGTGAATCGGCCCAACTCATGCCCTCGAACGGGGCCATCATCTCGGCTCCAGAACGAAAGCGACGGGCACGGGGCATCAGCGAAGTGTCTACCAGTGGGCCGGTATCGTCCTCGGGTGCTGAACCATGTACTGCCCAAACGAGCGCTGTACATGACTTCGTTTTTGTTGGCCTGCGGTGGCGGGATGGTCTTTTCTCTGCTCGGCCGATTGCAGGACAAGTACGGCTTCAGTACCGCCGGACTGGGGTTTTTGGCTGCGGCCACCTTCATTGCCGCTCCTATCGCCAATCTCGGGCTGGCGCCGCTTGGCGATCGTGGCCACACCCGTGGGCTCATCGCGTCGGCGCTGCTGTTGGGCACCGCTGGCTCTGTGTGGTTTGCGTTTGCCACCGAACTGTGGCAATTCATAGGGGCACGTACCATGATCGGGTTCGCGTTCGGGTTGTATCAACCAGCTTCTCGCGGACTCATCCTGCGCAACGCCCGAGCGGTAGGTGACGGGGCCGGAGTGGAGTTGGCCCGCTTGAGTGGCGTGGATACCGCAGGGTTCACCATCGGCCCAGCCATCGGGGCGTTGCTGGTGAAGTTCCTTGGACTGCGGGCTCCCTTCCTCTTCGTGGCCATCGCTCTGCCCATTGCGGGGTTCCGATTGTTGACGCGCTTACCGATGCGCCCACCGAACGGATCACCGACCAAAGAACTTCCGACGCAACGACTGGCCCTCGATCTGCTTCGCGATGCCAAAGTGCGCATTGCAGTGCTACTTGCCATCGGGAATTTTTTGCCGGTTGGGGTGTACGACTCGCTGTGGGCCAGATTTCTCGAAGACCGGGGAGCCAGCACCCTCTTCGTGGGCTTCTCCCTCAGCTTTTATGGCATCCCGTACGTACTGGCCGCCACCCCCGGCGGACGTTACGTGGACAGGGTGGGGCCGCTTCGGGCCATCAAGGTCGCCTTGATCGGGATACTGCCGCTGGTGGTGCTGTACGGCATCATGCGTGACCCCTGGCTCATTGCCATCCTGGCCCTCTTGGAGGCGTCCTTCGGTGCCATCGCCCAGCCTGCGGCCCAGGCGGCCATGGCCGCTGCGTGTCCTGGCGACCGCCTATCGGCAGGACAGGGCTTGGCTTCCGCCGCGGCATCGCTCACCGCTGCCGCTACTGCATTGATCGCCGCGCCTACGTATGCGCGCATAGGACCCACCGGAGTGTTCGCCGGTGCCGCCGTGGGTATCGCCATCGTGATGTTCTCTGCCCTGGGGCTGGCCCGTCGACTGAATTGGAACGCCCGGATACGGCCTCTATCGGCCAATGACCACCATTAGTGACCACAGAGAATCAAGAAGCGCTCATCATCTGGACTGGGTATGCCGATGAGGTAAACAGCGCACCGATGGGTTGCGCGGCGGCCCACTCCACACGGGCTTAGGATTTCGCCATGACTGCGTCCATAACCAGTGATCCACGGTTGGAAGGCACCGACATCGCCGGGTCGGTGCTCGATCTCATCGGTCACAGCCCACTGGTGCGGCTCAAGCGCACATCAGAGATTCATGGTCTGCCCAGTGTGCTGGCCATGAAGATGGAAACCACCAATCCGGGAGGATCATCCAAGGATCGCCCCGCTCTGGAAATGATCCTGGCCGCTGAGCGCGAAGGCCTCTTGGCGCCAGGGGGCACCATCGTGGAACCCACGAGTGGCAATACTGGCGTAGGGCTGGCCATCGTGGCCGCTCAACGCGGTTACTCCTGCGTATTCGTGATGACGGACAAGGTGGCACCGGAGAAGGTGTCACTGCTCCGGGCGTATGGGGCCGAAGTGGTGGTGTGTCCGGTGGCGGTGGCCCCCGACGACCCCACCAGCTACTACAGCGTGGCGCAGCGACTCACCATCGAACGTCAAGCCTTTCGACCCAATCAGTACGCCAATCCCCACAACCCGTTGGCCCATTACCAAAGTACTGGACCCGAATTGTGGCAACAGACCGCCGGGCGCATTACCCACTTCGTGGCCGGGGCCGGCACCAGCGGCACAATCACCGGCGTGGCCCGCTATCTCAAAGAGCAGAATCCCAAGATCCAGATCATCGTGGCTGACCCAGAGGCATCGGTCTTCAGCGGCGGGTCTGGTCGGCCGTATCTGGTTGAGGGGGTGGGTGAGGACTTCTATCCGGCGGCCTGGCAGCCCGATTTGTATGACCGCATCATCGCCGTCAGCGACGAGGACAGCTTTCTCACGGCGCGCCGGGTCAGTAGGCAAGAGGGCATCCTCATCGGTGGCAGCGGTGGCTTGGCGGTGGCTGCCGCCATCGAGGTGGCCAGTACCGCAACTGCGTCCGACATCGTGGTGGTGCTCAATCCGGACTCGGGTCGCGGCTATTTGTCACGGGTGTTCGACGATGACTGGATGGCCAATTTTGGGTTCATCAGAGAGTGTGACCAGTGCGTGGCTGCGCTCATCGAAGGGCGACCATCTGATGCTGCGGATCTGCTCTATGTCAATCCCTCGCATTCGGTCCGTGAGGCCATCGACATCATGCGCCGCCATGGCGTGAGTCAACTACCGGTGTGCAAGAACACACCCCCGTTCGCCAACGCCGAGGTGTCTGGCGCAGTGGATGAGCTGGAATTGATGAATGCCGTTTATCGAGACGCCTCCGTCATGGATCTCCCCGTAGTTGATGTGATGGGGCCGCGTCTGCCCACCATTGGCATCGGACAGAAGGTGGATCTGGCAGTGGAGATGCTGGTGCACGCCCCTGCTTTACTGGTGCTGTCCGGTGGTAGGCCGTTGGCTGTCATCACTCGAACCGACGTGCTGGCCTATCTGGAAGGAGACGCTGTCCATGGGTGAACTCGATGAACAGAGCGGGTGGGGGTTCGAGACGCGAGCGGTGCATGTGGGTCAAGCCCCCGACCCCACCAGTGGCGCAGTGGTCCCACCCATTTCACTGAGCACCACCTTTGCCCAAGATGGGGTGGGCAACCACAAGGGGTTCGAGTACTCACGCAGCGGCAACCCCACCCGCGCTGCGCTCGAAGCGTGTGTGGCCTCCTTG
>JAYVGK010000042.1:0-2507 GCA_043772215.1 Acidimicrobiales bacterium
GTGGCCCCGATAATGGACAACGTGGAGGCTTGCAAGAGTCCGAGCGCACCGATGCCCAGCAATTTGCCGGCCAGCAGTTGCCGGGTGGACACCGTGGCCAGCACCACCTCCACCACCCGCGATGACTTCTCCATTAGCACTCCGTGTAGTACTGCAGCTCCGAAAGTGGAGAGTGCAAAGAACAGCAGTATCTGGACCAGGCTGGCCAATGCCACCGCTTTGGGATCGGTGCGGTCGGGGTTGAGCTCGGTCAATTGCAGGCGATTCACCGGCGCCAGAACGGCTTGCGTTTGGGCGGGCGACAACCCTGCTGCTGCAACCCGTTGGCTGCGAATTGCGCTCTGGTGGATTTGCTCCAGGGCATCACGTAGTTCGGTGTTTCCCACCCGATTGACCACGAGTTGATTGCCGGCCACCACGGCCTTGACCTGGTTTGCTTTCAGGAGCGCCACCCCCTCCCGCCGATCGACAACCGTTCGAAACGTGATCCGCAACGAGCCCGCAGAAACCGGTGGCGCCACGTCTCCTCCTACTACTGCCACTACTGCTGATTTTTTGGCGCTGGAGCGCAGTATCCCAGGCAGCGCCGCCACCGTTGCGACCACCAGCACCATCACCGCAAAGCCGACACGAAACACCTTGCCCTTGACCCCTTGGCGGATTTCGTTGGCCGCCACCAGGCGGATCTCGGGTGCCATCTTCATGGCGAAACCGATACAAATACTTCTGTCAAGGACGGCAGCCGAAAGTTGAACGCAGTGATCGTTCCGAATCCGTCGAGGGCAGTCAGTACTTCGTTCGGTGTCACCGTCTGGGGCAGGTCGTATCGCACCCCGCCATTGCGCAGTTCACCAGCGGATCCAGCGATGTCTGGCGGGCGTCCGTTGACACCGTGGGCCATGGACACCTCCGCCACCCTCCGCCCGCCTCTCGACCGCACGTCGTCGATGGTGCCGTGCAGTATCGATCGGCCGTGGCTGATGAGGACAACGTCGTCGCACAGGTCCTCCACCAATTCCAGTTGGTGGCTGGAGAACACCACGGCCACCCCGGCCGCCGCTCGGGTGCGCAGTACCTCGATCATGGTGGCGACCCCCAGCGGATCGAGGCCACTGAACGGTTCGTCGAGCACCAATAGGTCCGGGCTGTGCACCAGGGCCACCCCCAATTGGATGCGTTGTTGATTGCCGTGCGACAATTTTTCCAGTTTATCTGCGCGCCTATCGTTGAGGCCCAGTTCTGCCAACATCGACGTGGCCGCCACCGAGGCGTTGCCTTTGGTCATGCCGTGCAAACGGCCGAAGTACTCCAGCTGCTCTGCAATAGGTATGCGCGCATAGAGACCTCGTTGCTCGGGCATGTATCCGAACCGTCTCCGTTGCTCGCCGGTGATGGGGTTACCATGCCAAGTGAGTTGGCCGACATCGGGTTGGATGAGACCGAAGATGGCTCGCATGGTGGTGGTTTTGCCAGCCCCATTGGCACCCAGAAACCCCAACAGTCGACCGCCTTCGGCATCCAGCCCAAAACCATCCAGCGCAACGATGTCGCCAAAGCGTTTGGACAGGCCGGTGATGTTCAACATTCGATAAAACGCTAGCCCGAATCCAAATTGCTCAGGGCAATAGCTCCACCAACGCTGCTCTCAGTTTGTCGGGATCGTGTAGTCGGCCCGAAGCCGTGGCCATCGGCCAATCGACCACGGTGGGTCCGGCCACGTGACCCAACGACAAGGCGTCCGGATCACGCAGCACGAAGTCAACCTCCACCCCGTGCTGGCGCATGGCCAGCACGTGACGGGCCACGTCGTAACCGGATGTTTCCGGATGCTGCTCGCCCAGATTGGCCACGTAGATCTTGCGCGCTGACGTGGCTTCCAATGCGTCACGGATACCCGGTACACAGGCCACAGCCAAGCTGCTGGTGTACAGCGAGCCCGGCCCAATGATCACTTGGTCGGCCTCGGCAATGAGTTGCGCCACATCAGGGTGCGGCAACGGATTCTCGGGTACAAATGACAACCCAGTGAGTCCTGACGTTTGACCCACAGCCGCTTCGCCCTGCACCTCCCCTTCCACTGCCGTGAGAGTGGGATCCAGATTGCGAAAGGTGGCCCGCAACGCCACCGGATCCATGGTGGCGGGCAGCAACCGACCGGTACCGCCCATCATCTGCAATGCCACTTCGATGGCGCGAGTGAAATCCCCCAACGTTTCCGTGAGCCCCGCCAGCACGATGTTTCCCACGGGATGTCCTTCGAGCTCCGACGTGGTGAAGCGGTGTTCAAACGCAGCTGCCCATACTGAATTGTCATCGGCCAAGGCCACCAGGCACCGCCGCAGATCTCCGGGTGCGGGGATCCCGAAGGCCCGTCGCAGTCGTCCACTGGAACCACCGTCATCAGCCACCGACACCACACCGGTCAACGTGGTGGCGTAGTGCTTGATGGCGCGCAAGGACGTTGACAATCCGTATCCTCCACCCAGCGCCACGACGCGCGGCCAACC
>JAYVGK010000043.1:0-2290 GCA_043772215.1 Acidimicrobiales bacterium
GCCTGTACTGCGGATGGAAAGTCCGTACGACCGGCCTGGTAGTTGGTTCGTCATCCACAGCTACGCCGGGTACGAGAACAAGGTGAAGCAAAACCTTGAGAGCCGGATTGCCTCCATGAACATGGAAGAGCGAATTTTTGAAGTCGTGATCCCCATGGAGGAGGTCGTCGAGTTCAAAAACGGTAAGAAGCAAATCGTGTCCAAGAAGGTTTTTCCCGGTTATCTGCTCGCTCGGCTCGAACTCGATGACGATAGTTGGTACGTGGTTCGCAACACCCCAGGTGTCACCGGTTTTGTGGGTTCGGGTGCCAAACCCACACCCTTGTCACGCCGGGAAGTGGAGAACATCCTACAAATCAAGATCGAAGGCGGCGAGATCGTGCCGAAGAAGGGCAAGCCCAAGCTGGAGTACGAGGTGGGCGAAAGCGTCCGCGTCAAGGAGGGCCCGTTTGCCGACTTCACCGGCACCATCGCTGAAATCAACGAAACCACCCTCAAGTTGAAGGTGCTCGTCAACATCTTTGGCCGTGAGACGCCGGTCGAGCTTGATTTTGCCCAAGTGGCAAAGCTCTAGCCGGCTCTCGCCGACCCTCCACCCACCCCGTAATTTCTCCCTACGCGTCCGCAGAACTGAAGGAAACCAGCCGTGGCCAAGAAGCAAGTCACCGCCATTGTCAAGATCCAGATCCCCGCCGGGAAGGCCACGCCTGCGCCCCCGGTCGGCACCGCTCTGGGTCCGCATGGTCTCAACATCATGGAGTTCGTGAAGCAGTACAACGCTGCCACCGAGTCTCAAGCTGGCACCATCGTGCCGGTAGAGATCACTGTCTTCAACGACCGCACATTCACGTTTGTCCTGAAAACCCCGCCGGCACCGGTGCTCATCCGCAAAGCAGCCGGGGTGGCCAAAGGTGCATCCAAGGTCGGTCAAGAAATTGTGGGTCAACTCACGATGAGCCAGGTGGCAGAGATCGCCGCCACCAAGATGCCCGACCTCAATGCCAATGACATCGAGGCTGCCAAGCTCCAAATCATGGGCACCGCTCGCTCCATGGGCATCAAAGTCGTCGACTGAGGCAAGTACCTCAGTCCGCATCACCTGTTCCACCTCAACCGCATCCGGGGACGACCTCGCCCCGGCGCTGCTGAACGAAAGGCGAGGGAGCCAATATGGCGAAGGGCAAGAAGTACATCGATGCAATGAAGCGCTTCGATCGGGAGCATCTCCATGCTCCGTCTGAAGCGTTGGACATGGTGAAATCCCTGGCTGGGGCCAAGTTCGATGAAACTGTCGAAGTGGCGGTCAAGCTCGGCGTTGATCCTCGTAAAGCCGACCAGATCGTGCGCGGCACCGTGGCGTTGCCGTCCGGCACCGGCAAGACCATCCGGGTGGCAGTATTTGCCGGTGGCGAGGCAGCCCAAGCGGCACGTGACGCAGGCGCCGACATCGTGGGTGCCGAGGATTTGGTGGAAAAGGTCAGCGGTGGTTTTCTGGACTTCGACCTCGCTATCGCCACCCCGGATCTCATGGGCATGGTTGGTCGCCTGGGCCGAGTACTCGGTCCTCGTGGGTTGATGCCCAACCCCAAGACCGGAACGGTGACCACGGACGTGGCCAAGGCCGTGGCCGAGTTCAAGGGTGGTCGGGTGGAGTACCGCACGGACAAGTTCGGCAACATCCACGTGCCGTTGGGCAAAGCCAGTTTCGAGCGGGCCGACCTGTCAGTGAATTTCAAGGCAGTGCTCGACGAACTCAACCGAGCCAAACCGTCAGCGGCCAAGGGAAAGTACATCCGAGGCATCACCGTGAGTTCCACCATGGGCCCGGGCGTGCGGGTGGACCCGGGTCGTTTGAAAGAGGACGAAATCGTCTGAGCTGCGCCAGTTAGCGGGTAAGGTCACAAACAAGTCAATCAACTAAATCTGCGCTGCAGACATCTGGCACCGCCTTTGGGTGGTTCAAAGGGCCGACGGCCCGCCCGACGAGGCGACCTCCTGATGTACCGGGGTGTCGACGCGTCGTCACGATGCGTGCGGCGCCCTGATGTGCTCGAAGGGAGGAAACACACATGGAACATCCACGGAAAGAAAAAATTGCTCTGGTGGACGAAATCCACCAGGCCATCGCTCGCTCTGACGCAGTGCTGCTCACTGAATATCGCGGCATGAGCGTTAGCTCCATCGGCAATCTCCGTCGTGCGCTGGCTCCGGCTGGAGCCGAGTACAAGGTGTACAAGAACACGCTGGTTCGCATTGCTGCCGAGCGCGCTGGTTTGGGCGCTCTCGAACC
>JAYVGK010000044.1:0-9864 GCA_043772215.1 Acidimicrobiales bacterium
GTGACCACACCGTCCTTGCCGACCTTGTCGATGGCATCGGCGATGATGCCGCCCACCGTGGTGTCAGCGGCAGAGATGGACGCCACCTGGGCGATCTCCTCCTTGCCGTCAACCTCTTTGGCCTGGGCCTTGATGGACTCCACTACGGCAGCAACAGCCTTCTCGATGCCCTTCTTGAGGCTCATCGGGTTGGCGCCGGCGGCCACATTGCGCAGGCCTTCTTTGACCATGGCCTGAGCCAGCACGGTGGCCGTGGTGGTGCCGTCACCAGCGACGTCATTGGTCTTGGTGGCCACCTCCTTCACCAATTGTGCGCCCATGTTCTCGAACTTGTCCTCCAGCTCGATCTCCTTGGCGATGGTGACACCGTCGTTGGTGATTGTGGGGGCGCCGAACTTCTTGTCGATGACGACGTTGCGACCCTTCGGGCCGAGCGTGACCTTGACGGCATCCGCCAACTTGTTGACACCGGCCTCGAGACCGCGGCGGGCGGCCTCGTCAAACTTCAGGATTTTTGACATCAGGTGTCCTCAGGTCACTTCTCGATGACGGCGAGCACGTCACGGCTGGTGAGGATGAGGAGATCCTCACCCTTGATGGAGACCTCGGTGCCGCCGTACTTGGAGTACAGGACGGTTTCACCGACCTTGACGGTGACCGGAGCCAGGGCGCCGCTGTCCAGGGTACGGCCAGGACCGACAGCCAGGACTTCGCCCTGCTGGGGCTTCTCCTTGGCCGTGTCCGGGATGACCAGGCCTGAAGCCGTCGTGGTCTCTGATTCGTTGGGCCGGACGACGATCCGGTCCTCGAGGGGCTTGACGTTCATTACGTCCTCCGTATGGAAAGAATTGCTGGTGAAAGAAACTTCGCTGCTACCGGGTGGAGCACTGACCGCCTTGACGCCGGCTGGCACTCTCGATGGGCGAGTGCTAACCGTAGCCCATCTGTGGACCCGCTTGGCAAACACCAAGGCAGAATGCCAGCCACCCCGTCCCGGCCCTGCCCCGGCGGCTCAACGGGCGGCTCAGCGGCGAAGCCGCAGGCTGGGCCAGGCGGGGGCGTCCAAGCCGGTGTCACCGTCGACGGGATGGCGCCACCATGCCGCCCCCGCCACCATGGCGGCATTATCCGTACACATCGCCCGATCCGGCAGATACGTGGGCACGTCCAGCCGGCGCCCCAGCGCCCCCACCCGTTCTCGGAGCGCCGAGTTGGCGGCCACTCCTCCGCCAATAGCGATGCCCTTTGCTCCCAGATGTACGGCGGCGCGACCCAATTTCGCCACCAGTACGTCCACCACCGCCTCTTGAAAGGAAGCTGCCACATCGGCACTGTCCACGTCCGGGTGCTTACGGACATAATTGACCACGGACGTCTTGAGTCCGGAAAAACTGAAGTCATATGCCTCATTGCGCATGGCTCTAGGAAAACGGATGGACTGCGGGTCGCCGGTGCGGGCCAGGGCGTCTATCACCGGACCACCGGGGTAGGGCAGTCCCAGATAGCGCGCCACCTTGTCGAACGCTTCACCAGCGGCGTCGTCGATGGTGGACCCGAGCACCGTGTATGCGGTGGCGGATTCCATATGCACGATGAGGGTATGACCCCCCGACACCAGCAAGGTCACCAGAGGCAACTCGAGGTCGGGGTTCTCCAAGAACGGCGAAAGTAAGTGCGCTTCCAGATGGTTGACACCGATGAACGGCACCCCCCACACCAGGGCCAAGGCTTTGGCGGCACTCACTCCCACCAACAGCGATCCGATAAGTCCGGGACCGATGGTGGCCGCCACCAGATCTATGCCTGAACCGGCATGGTTGCTGCCGGCCGCATCATTGGGGCTGTGCTCCACCGCTGTACTTCGATGCTCGCCCGGCCTCACGACTCCCCTTGGACGCAAACCGGCCAACTCCAGCGCCTCGGTTATCACGGGGGTGATGAGCGAGACATGGGCCCGACCGGCGATCTCCGGTACCACACCGCCGTAACGCGCATGGAGCTCGATTTGGCTCGATACCACCGACGATCGCACTTCGCGACCGTCCACCACTACCGCTGCGGCGGTCTCGTCACAGCTGGTTTCAATACCGAGAACCACTTTCATGAAGACACCGTTTCTGTGAGGGCGGCAATGGCATCCAGACGGCTGCGGTAGCCCTCGTCTGAAATGTCTTCGGCCCACATGATGAGTGCCCCTTCGCCATCGGCGTAGTAACCGGGCCTGATTCCAGCGGGTGAAAAGCCGAACTGGTGATAGAGCCGCTGCGCACCCACATTGGCCGCCCGTACCTCCAGCGTTGCCGCTGTTGCGCCCATGGAGATGGCCGACCGCAAGGTGTGCAGCAGCAATGCTCGGGCGATGCCACGACGGCGATGAGCTGGATCCACGGCAACGTTCGTGATGTGGGCCTCACCCACTTGGATCAGCACGCCAGCGAAACCCACCACCACATCGTCCATCAACGCCACATTGTAGGTGCGCGTATTACTATGGACGAGCTCATCGGTGAACATACCAATGGTCCAGGGCTGTCCGGATGAGGCCTGCTCGATGACCACGACCTCGGGGATGTGAGCCATGGTCATGACCGCAACGCGAACTTCGTTGTGAATGACGCTCACGTGGCCAACCCGTGCCGATTGGACCAGGTGATCTGGGCGTCAGGGGCGCGTAGGTACACCAATTCCAAGTCGTTGGTCTGCGGGTTTTCACCGGCACGAAGGCGCGGCACCACGGCCGCCGAAAGGGTGGCTGCGGATGGAAAATGGGGGCCCAGATGGCGCCATAACGTGTCAGCGGAGGCCTTGAGTTGGTTGTGTGCGTCCCCCACCACAATCGTGTCTGGCGCGCACCATTGGTCAAGGACCCTGCGCACCACTTCGGCGGGCGCCACCATGGGGGCCATTACCTCCACCACATCGCCATCCGGGAGCAGGTCGTACACCGCGGCGTACAACTCCTTTCGTCGAGCGTCGATCACTGCCGCCACGCGTTCCCCTGGTCGACCACCCTGGCGAGCCAACAACGACAGACTCGTTTCACCAAACAACGGCACACCGAGCGCCATGGCCAACGTCTTGGCAGTGGTGACACCCACTCGCAGGCCGGTGAACAATCCCGGGCCCACATCAACGGCCACAGCCGTGACATCGTTGACCGAGCCCTGGACCTGCGCGCACAGGAACCCGATGGCGGGCACCAAGGTCTCGGCGTGACGACGGCCCTGCGCCACCGTGAGCTCGGCAATCACAGACACTCCGTCATGTAGGGCCACCGCAACTGCCGTGGTGGCCGTTTCGACGGCGAGGATCAACACGGTGTCACCGACCACGGGGCTAGCGCCGCCTGCACTGCATCCGCGTCTGCCGACCAGCGCGCCCCGGCGAGCATCACGTCAATCATTCGCTGGTCGTCATCCACCCAGTCCTCATCCGCCCTATGGAAGCGCAGGTCGAGATGATCCGGGCCCAGGGCATCGATCACGATTTCGCCCCACTCGATGACGGCCACTGCACCCTCGTCCAACAGTTCGAACAGCCCTAGATCCTCCACCTCATTGGGCCCACTAAGCCGATATGCGTCCATATGGATGAGGTTCAACGTGGCGGTGTGGTGATGGCGCATGATGGTGAACGTTGGACTGGTGACCGGGTCATCGGAGCCCAAAGCACGGGCCATACCCCGGGTGAGCACAGTCTTGCCGGAACCGAGTTCTCCCATGAGCAGCACCACATCGCCGGAGTGCAGCAACGACGCCAAGGCGGCCCCGATGGCTTCGGTGTCATCTGAGGAGTGGGTGCACACGGTGAACACTTCTACATCGTGGCCCAAGTCCCGCTGATGGCGCGCCCTCACCGGAACTCAGCCGACGTGCGCATGTCGGACAGCTGTCATGCGCGGTTAACCTTTCGACCAATGGATGTCGTGCGTGCCCACCCGACACCCGAGCCCGGGTCCAGGGTGCTTGGTATCGAACAGCCCACATGGCGCATCGTGCGCTGGTGGCTAGTTGGCATGTACGTCATTGCCTCGTTGCTCTATACCCGTTCCCAAGATTCGGGTGGCTCGGAGGCAGGGCAGGTCAGCGACGTGGTGGGTCGCATCCCCTATGACCGCGAAGTGATTGTCGGTTGGATCGTGGGACTGGTGGCGGTGACGCTGGTGGGACGCAAACGCCGTGAACTGTTGGTGACACTGGCTTCGTGGTTGCCGTTTCTGTTGTCGCTGTACCTCTACGACTTCGCCCGCAGTATCGGCTACCGGCTGGATCGTCCTGTGGCCATCACCCCCCAGATCACCGCCGACAAAGTGCTCGGGCTGGGGGAGTTGCCCACCGCAATCCTGCAACGACAGCTCTTCGACCCCGTTCACATCCGGTGGTACGACGTTGGTGTCAGCGCCGTGTACATGAGTCACTTCTTTGTGCCGTACCTGTTCGCAGGCTACTTGTGGAAACGCGGCCAGCGGATATGGCGTTGGTATGCGGCGTCGTTTGTGGCCATCACATTTTCGGCCTGTGTGGTGTTTGCCCTCTACGCCACGGCGCCACCGTGGTACGCCGCCCAACAGGGACTGATCGACAAGTTCCCTCGGGTCATTGCCGGCCGGGGTTGGTCGCAGGTGGGCTTACGGACCATGGATCGCATCATCTCCAAAGGTCAGCAGACCGTGAATCCGTTCGCCGCCATACCGTCGCTACACAGCGCCGAAGCGTTGTTGGTGGTGCTGTTCTTGTGGCCAGTGGTGTGGAAGTGGGTCCGTCCATTGCTGTTGGCCTATCCGCTGGCCATGGGATTCACGCTGGTTTACGCTGGCGAGCATTACGCCATTGACGTGTTGGTGGGATGGGGATTTGTGGCCACTGCATTAAGCCTTGGCTGGTGGTTGCGCCGTCGCTTCGCGTGGGTGAGCCCGTGGCAGCAACCCCGGCTTCAATCAGGCACCTGACCCAGGTTTGGTTAACGAAACCACAGCTCGTCATCACTCAGTCACGGTTACCACACAACCGAGCCCGATCATCGGTACATGCACTCCACCAGTACACGGATCTCCGCTGCCGGCCTGCTCTTGGCCGTGGCCATGACGCTTGCTGCTGTGGTTCACGGGCCCGCCAGCGACGCCGCTCCGAGAAGTGACGGACTCATCGTTTCCCAGCGATAGGCGCATGTCGCTGTCAGTTGGTACGTTCGCCTCATGACAGAGATCCACGGCACCACCACTGCCAAGTTCGAGGCCGTACGCGCCGCCATGGCCGCCAACTTCGAGGACGGTTTCGAGGTGGGTGCCTCCGTGGCTGTCACCGTGGACGGCGAGATGGTGGCCGACCTGTGGGGTGGCCACAAAGACATGGAACGCACCGAGGCGTGGGAGAGCGACACCATTACCAACGTATGGTCGTCCACCAAGACCATGACGGCGCTGTGTGCGCTGATCTTGGCCGACCGTGGCGAGCTCGATTTCCACACCCCGGTGGCCCATTACTGGCCAGAGTTCGCCGCCAACGGCAAAGAGGCAATCGAAGTCCGCCACCTCATGAGCCACACGTCCGGACTGTCCGGATGGGAGACCCCTATGGAGGCCAACGATCTGTACGACTGGGACAAGGCCACGTCGCTGCTGGCCGCCCAGGCACCCTGGTGGGAGCCCGGCAAGGGGTCGGGTTACCACGCCATCACCCAAGGGTATTTGGTGGGTGAGGTGATCCGCCGAGTGGCGGGCCAATCCGTCGGCACGTTTTTTGCCAAAGAGGTGGCCGGGCCGTTGGAGGCCGACTTCCATATTGGGTTGGCCGCAGAGCATCACCATCGGGTGGCCAATGTGATCCCTCCGTCCGCAGGCCTCGATGGGCTGGTGGAACCCGGCAGTCTGGCGGCCCGGACGCTGGGCAACCCCAAGATGGCGGCGGAGCGGTCGTGGGAAACGGCGTGGCGCGAGGCCGAGATCCCGGCTGCCGGTGGTCACGGCAATGCCCGGTCGGCAGCCAAGGTACAGACCGTGATGGCTTGCGGTGGCGAGGTGGGCGGGTTGCGGTTGCTGTCGGCCAAGGGATGCGAGGCGGTGTTCGAAGAGCAGTGCAACGGTATCGACCAGGTGTTGGGTATCGAGTTGCGTCACGGCATCGGGTACGGGCTGAGTTCGCCGAGTACGCCCATGCCCAACCAACGGACCCACTACTGGGGCGGTTGGGGCGGATCACTGGTGGTGGTGGACCAGGAGAACCGGGTCTGCATCACGTACATGATGAACCGCATGGGTGACGGCACAGTGGGCGACACCAGAGCCGCCAACATCGTGGCCGCCGCATACGGTTCGCTCTTCTCCTGACGGCCGGGGTCTCAGACTTTGACTCGTTCCGCCAGTCGGGTGACGAGACGGTGGAACTGGGCCTGGCGCTCCAACATGATGAGATGCCCCGGGCCGTCGAGTTCCACCAGTTCGGCGTTGGGCAGCAATGATGCAATGACCCGGGCCTGCGACGGTGGCGTGACCCGGTCGTTGGAGCCGACGAGCACCAGTGTCGGGATGGTGATGGTGGGCAACACGGCCCGGGCATCGTGATGGACGAGCGGCACCACCGAGCCCGCCGTGGCCGCCGGATCCATGGTGCTCACGATGTGACGCACCTGCTCCACCCATACCGGCGCCGGCCGGGAACCGAACGTGAAGCGAACCATGCAGTAGCCCAGGTCCCCTGGTGCCGTCCATGAAGTGAGGGCAGCCACCCCCGGACGCTCGGCCACGCGCTGTACCAGCGAGCGGATGAACGGCGCAAGGGTCGCCCCCACCACATCGGCCGCAGCGGTGGACAGAAACACCAACCCCGCCACGCGCTCCTTCAACACTTCGGGATGATTGCCGCAAAAACGCATCAGCGCCATACCCCCCATGGAATGGCCTACGACGACCGCGCCCCGTAGATCCAACTGCTCCAGCACCTCACTGAGGTCGCGGGCCAACCACTCCAGCCCATAGCCGTCGCCTCCGGCGGTGGAGGTGCCATGACCTCGCCAGTCCAACGCCACCACCCGGAATTGCTCCCCCATGGCATCGAGGGCTTGGTGCCATACCCGGGTGGACAACGTGACGCCGTGGAGCAACACAATGGGAGTGGCTGTCACCGGCCCGCGTTCCACCACGTGCACGATGGCACCGTCACTCATGGTGAGCATCCGCTGGCGGGCATCGGAGGGGTCGCTGAGGGCGGCCGCCACTTGCGCCTGCCGACGAGTGGTACCCGTCCGACGCCGGTCGCCGTAGGCCACCGCAGACGTGGCAGCGACCCCGGCTGCGGCCAGTGAAGCCACGACTGCCCCGGTGATGGTGACCTTGCGACTGGTGCTCATGAGCGACCTTCCCGGTGGACTCGAGGCACCCGGTGAGAGATGCCGCAAGTGATTTCATAGGCGATGGTGTCGAGGCGATTGGCCCACTCCCAAGCGGTGACCGACTCACTGCCCTGCGTACCGAGCAACACCACTGGCTGACCGACAACCACCGGCGATGGGTCGGTGCCAACCGGTCCACAGTCGACCATCAACTGATCCATCGTGACACGTCCAACCATGGGCCGACGGTACCCCCCGATGAGCACCGACCCTCCCACCAATGACAGCCGCCGGGGCACCCCATCGGCGTACCCAACCGGGATGGTGGCCACCCACGAATCTTCAGTGAACCGATACTGTAAGCCATAGCTAATCCGCTCACCAGCGGCCACCACCTTGACGTGACTCACTGTGCTGACGAAATCGAGTGCAGGACGAAGTTGCACCCCATATGTGGCTGCCGCCAGACCAGCATCGGGGTCCTGACCGTAGATGGCGATGCCGCAGCGCACCATGTCCAGCCGGGCCGAAGGGTGCGCCAACGTGGCGGCGGAATTGGCGGCGTGCACAATACCGGGCGGGATCCCCGCATCAATAAGCGCACGTACCGTTTGGTTGAGCAGAACCAGTTGACCATCTGTGTACATATCATCAGGATCATCAGCTACCGCCAGATGGGTACATACCCCACCGAGGCGCAACGATGACTTAGCCACAATGGATGCGGCCATGGCCAGGATCTCGGCCGGCTGGGCGCCCACTCGATGCATGCCGGTGTCCACCTTGAGGTGGACATCACACGGTGCCGAACGATCACCGTCGATGCCGACCGTCGCCGCCGCCGACAGTCGAGCGATACACCCAGCGGAGTACACCGTGGGCACAATGGCGTGAGCCACCACCAGATCCTCGGAACCCTGGGGTGGTTCGCTCAGCAACAAGATGGGTCCACCCACACCGGCTTGTCGCAACTCCACTGCCTCCTCCACCAACGCCACCGCCAGCCATGTTGCACCACCTCGTTGCGCGGCCTGCGCCACGGCGACTGCACCGTGGCCGTAACCGTTGGCCTTCACCACTGCGCAGAACTCACGGGTGCCAGCCAACGCTCGTAATTGCGCCACATTCTGGGTGATGGCAGCCACATCCACCTCCACCACCGTTGGCCGAACGGGGATCACGAGTCGCCACCAGCGTGATCCTCGGCCAGTTCAGTGAGCACGCCCGCCACCAGTTCGGGGAGGTCACCGGCCACCAGTCCGGCCGCCAAACCACGGGTGGCAGCGGTGCCATGTAGCCACGCCCCGCATGCTGCCGCCGCCTGCGGCGTGAGCCCACGAGCCAACAACGCACCGATGACCCCGGCCAACACATCACCGGTGCCTGCGGTGGCCAGACGCTGATCTCCAACGGTGATGACGTCCACCCATCCGTCGGGTGAAGCCACCAGCGTGGTGGGGCCCTTCAGCAACACCACAGCACCGGTGGCGGCGGCCAGTCGGCGTACCTCGTCGAAGCGGTCAGCACCGGGAAGATGCCCCGTGAGCATACGAAATTCGCCGTCATGAGGCGTGAGCACCGTGGAGTGAGCAGGTCGGCCGGCGAGACCGCGGATGGCGGCATCGAGGTCGGCGGACTGGGCTCGGCCAATGGCGGCCACCGAACTGGGAGTGGCACCCATACGTCGCGCCGCGGCCTGTAACACGGCGCGCTGACCAGGTAGCAGGTCGCCACTGGTGGTTTCAGTTGGTGATTCGCCAGCCAATCCGGAACCAGCAAGCGCTCGTACCATTGCGCGCGGATCCTCTTCATTGGGACCGGGAGCCAAAGCGGCCAACGCATCAGCATCCACGACCACTGGCAATGCGGTTCGGGTGAGCACCTGGCGGATGGAGGCGCGTGTGGTGCGCACCCGGCCGAGGCCCGGACCAATGACGATGGCGGCGCAGCGTTGGGCTACGGCCAGCGCGGGGCCAGACCAGTGCTCAGCGGGGATGGCGGCACCAACTGCCTCACCCGCCGCAATCATCTGCCCCGGTACCGCCAAACGCACCATGCCAGAGCCAGCCCTCAAAGCGCCGGCTGACACCAGCAACGGAGCGCCGCTCATGCCGGGCGAGCCAGCGATGACCAGCACTGCGGCGTCCCACTTGTGAGCATCGCGCCGACGACTTCCGACATGAAGCGCCACGTCACCACGTTCGATGACACCAGCGCGAGCCGAGGCTGCGGCATCAAGACCGATGTCGGCCACCACCACCCGTCCCGCCAACTGCGGGCCCCGGCCCAGCAACAGTCCTGGCTTCAACGCTGCAAAGGTCACCGTGACATCTGCGCGCATAGGAGCTGATCCTTCACTCACCACCCCGGTGAGGCCATCTAGCCCCGATGGCAGGTCAACGGCCAACACCAGTGCATCTCCGGGGTCCGGCGCCACAACTGATCCGTGGAAACCGGTACCGAATGCCCCGTCGATGACCAGGTCGCAGCGCGGGACACGTGATGGCAACGCCACATCATGGGAGTGGGGGTTGGTGT
>JAYVGK010000045.1:0-3395 GCA_043772215.1 Acidimicrobiales bacterium
TCCACCCCCTGTAGTCCCATCACCCGATACGTCTCCGGCCAGCGACGATCGTTGCAGGTGGCCATGCCCACGATGGCCCCGAAGGCCCGGTGCACGGCAAAGCCGTCCGGTCCGGACTCGAAGTAGTACCGCTCCAGATGCTGGAACGCCCGCCCCGGTTCGTACTCCTCGTGTCCGGGGATGTGCACCTTGCGGTACTTGGCCACCACCGCGCCATTGCGTTCCACCATGATGGAGGTGTTGTAGTGGTGACCGTCGGTAGTGAGCTCGGCGTAGCCCAATTGAAATCCCACACCCAGGCGCTTGGCCTCGTCGAACAGCGGCTGGGTAACCGGGGACGGCATCTCACGCTCGTACCAGGCATCGATGTCGGCGGGCACATCGGTGTACCAGCGGGGGAAGAACGTGGTGAGCGCCAACTCGGGGAAAACCACCAGCTGACAGCCCCGGCTGGCGCCATCGCGCAACAACACCAGCAAACGCTCAACAACATCAGCGCGCGTATGATTTCGTTGTACCGGGCCCAGTTGGGCGCCACCCACGGTGAGGATCCGGTTCATCAGAAGCGATCTTCGCTGAGGGCCAACATCACCTGTAACAAAATATTGGCCCCCATCACCAAATCGGTAGGGTCGGTGTACTCGGCCGGGTTGTGGCTGATGCCGAGATGCGACTGGGTGAAGATCATGGCGGTGGGACACATACGGGCGAACATCTGAGCATCATGCCCGGCGCCACTGGGGAGGCGGCGCACCGTGTTGCCGAGGGCCGTGGCGGTGGACTCCACCAGGGCGATGACCCGCTCATCGAAGGCCACCGGTTCGAATCGGGCCAGGGTGCGCGCCGTGATGGTGACGCCTTCGTCGAGAGCCAGTTGTTGAAGGAACTCGGTGAGCTCGTCCTCGGAGCGTTGCAGCAACTGCTCGTCGGTGTTGCGGAGGTCAACGGTGAGTAGGGCTTTGGCCGCCACCACATTGACCAAGTTGGGGATGAGCGTGATCTGGCCCACCGTGCCCACATGCGGATGTCCGATACGCAAGGCCAGTTCCCGGACAAAGGTGGCCACCCGCGCCGCTGCGTACCCGGCATCGCGGCGCAGGCTCATGGGGGTGGTGCCAGCATGATTGGACTGCCCGATGATTGTGAGTTCTTGCCAACTGATGCCCTGTACCCCGGTGACCGCCCCCATACGCACCCCTTCGGCTTCGAGCACCGGCCCCTGCTCGATATGGAGTTCCACAAATGAGTGGGGCGCCTCACCGGGGCATGGGGTGGGTCCGAGGTAACCGATACGGGCCAATTCGTGGCCCACGGTGACGCCGTCGATGCCCACGATGTCGTACACCTCTTCTACCGCCATGCCTCCGCAGTACACCAATGAGCCCATCATGTCGGGGCTGAACCGGGCCCCCTCCTCATTGGTGAAAAAGCCCACGGCCATGGGCCGGGTGGTGGGTGTGTTGGTTTCGATGAGCCGCTCGATGACCTCCAATCCAGCCAATACGCCGAGGTTGCCGTCGAAGCGCCCACCGGTACGCACCGTGTCGATGTGGCTGCCGGTCATCACCGGATTGGCGATGCTGCCATCGGCACCGGGCCGCACGGCGATGACATTGCCGATGGTGTCGATCCGCACGTCGAGACCCAGGTCATGCATCCAGGTAATCACCAAATCGCGACCGGCCCTGTCCTCATCGGTGAGGGCCAAACGAGCACTTCCCTTTTCTCCGTTGGCTCCCACGATGGCGCCCAGTTCGCCCAGTTCGTCGAGACGGCGCAGCAGCCGGTCGCCGACCACCCGCAACGAGGTGGGAGTGTTCGTAGCGACAGCAGGGGTCATGAGTCGATGGTCGCCCGACCCTTTACGCTTTGTCAAGGTGGGGGACCGGGCAGGCGTAGATGCAGTTGGTGGGATCGCCGGGCAGATCGTGGATGGTGACGTCAGCAAACCCGGCATCGTTGAGCATGGAAGTAGCCAGCTGGGTGCCCCATACCGTGCCCAGGCCGGGGCCCCCTCCGGCCAGGGACACCTGCATGCAGTGCATCACGCTGATGCCATAGAGCACCAACGTGGTGGGGTCGGCCACATTGTCAGCCAGATACGAACTGGCCTTGATGTCGAGCATCACGAACGTGCCTCCATCGGCGAGGGCAGCCCGGATGCCCCGCAGCACCCCGACCGGGTCTGACTGATCGTGGATGGCATCGAAGGCGAACACCACATCGAACCCGGTGGGCCCCCGCTGATGCGCCACCGACGCAGCATCGGCCACGTGGAACGCCACGTTGTCCAACCCCATGGCGGCAGCTTCGGCAGTGGCCATGGCAATGGCATCCACGGAGAAATCGAATCCCTGAAAGATGCTGGCCGGAAACGCTTGGGCCATGAGATTGATGCAATGCCCGGTGCCGCACCCCACGTCCGCCACCCGCGACCCGGCGCGCAGGGTATCCACCAGCCCAGCAACCATGGGCAGGTAGGCACTCACCAACAACGAGTCGTATTTGGCCCTCCCCATGGCGTCCATGGCACAGGTGAAATGCGGTCGATAGTTGGCATACGGCACCCCGTTTCCGGTGCGGAACGTAAGGGCCACGTCGTCGATACGCTGACCCAATCCGGTGAGCATGCCGCCCATGGGGGCCAGGTTGGTGAAAGCGGCTCCGGTGAGCCACATGGCGTGCTCGGGCGGCAGCGTGTACTGCTGCGTAGACGGGTCGAATGTGGTGACGCCACCCACCGTGACGGCAGCCAACCATTCGCGAACGTGGCGCTCCGACAACGCGGTGGCCTCGGCCAGGCCCGTTGATGTGGTGGGACCGGCGGCCAACGCTTCGAACAACCCAGACCGGTGCCCCAGGTCGATCATCATCGTGAGGATGGCACCCTGGAAGCTGGACTTGAGCCGCTCCAGGAACTCACCGGATTGCTGACGGTCGATGGGGGTGGCAAGCGTGTCCATCACCCATGCTGCCCCAGCAACGCCTTGCGGTGCCCGTCCTGCTTTCCGACAGGTCGCGCGTAACCTTGCTGGGCAATGTCCAGTGCCGACACTTCACGGGTACCCGTACGGAGGGCCACGGCCGAGGTCCGAGTAGTGGCTGTAGGCGAGGCGCAGCGCTACCAGCGTCCGGACCGCGTGGCCACCGAAGAACCATTGGCCATACGAATCGGCGGACCGAGCCAGGATGCTCAGCCGGTCACCGTCACTATGCGTACGCCGGGCCACGATTTTGAACTGGCCGTGGGGTTTTGCTGGAGCGAGGGAATCATCAACGACCCCGCCCAGATTCGGGCGGTGAAGTATTGCGAGCTCGACGAAGAACGTCTCCAGCGCTACAACATCGTCACGATTCGTTTGGCCGCCGACATTGAGGTCACCGCCCGTGCCTTT
>JAYVGK010000046.1:0-1645 GCA_043772215.1 Acidimicrobiales bacterium
GGTCGCAAAATTCGGAAGATTGGGTGAGATTCCATCAGTTTGGGTGAGTTGCTGGCACTGAGAGCCGTATTGGTCCTAGATGCGCCCGCCGTACACTTATGGCTTCGGTGCGGTTGGATTCCGCACCCTCTGGAGGAGTGCCATGAGTGACGATGACTTCGAAGATGTCGACCTTGCCTCGATGTCCGACGATGACCTCGTCCAGCAGATGCACGACGATCTCTACGACGGGTTGGCCCCCGAAATCGCCGAAGGCACAAATATTTTGCTGTTGCGCCACTGGAGCGCACAGCGGGTACTGGACGAAGCCCTCGTAGAAGGTATGCGCATCGTGGGCGTCGACTTCCGTGATGGCATCTTGTTCGTGCCCGAGGTACTCCTGTCAGCCAATGCCATGAAGGCGGGTATGGCCATCCTGCGGCCCCTGTTGGCCGCTTCCGGCGCCCAACCCATCGGCAAAGTTGTCATCGGCACGGTGAAGGGCGACATCCACGACATCGGTAAGAATCTGGTGGCCATGATGTTGGAAGGCGCTGGATTCGAAGTGTTCGACCTGGGTATCAACACCGACACCGAAAAGTATCTCGCCGCACTTGATGAACATCAGCCCGAGATCCTCGGACTGTCGGCATTGCTCACCACCACCATGCCGTACATGAAGGTGGTGATCGACACGCTGAAGAGCAAGGGCCGCCGCGACGATTACATCGTGTTGGTGGGCGGGGCCCCGCTCAACGAGGAATTCGCCACTGCCATCGGTGCCGACGCCTACTGTCGCGACGCTGCAGTGGCAGCCGAGATGGCCAAGAAACTCGTCTTGGAACGCCGCACTCGCATGCACGCCTGATGGCTGCCAAGCTCGTCACCATCTTGTGGCGTGACATCCCGGCTCAAGTAAATGCTCAGGCTGGCCGCACCCGTCTCGCTGGCGTATTGGATCAACGATTTGAGCGTGACATCGATCGCGCTGCCATGGTGGCGGGCCTCACCGAATCAGATGCATACATAGCAGAATGGCGCCGGGAGGTTCGTATCTGTAGTGATGATCTCGAGGCCGAAGTCACCGCCGAAGCAGCCCGCATCGAGGCCACGTACACTCGCGAACGAGTCAACAACATGGTGGCCAACGGCGGTTGGGAAAGCACTCCGTGACCCGTCCCCTCACCCATACCGTGCTCAGTTCCGCCACCCGTGAAGTAGTCATCGGTTTTGATCGGCCGTTCGTCATGATCGGCGAGCGCATCAACCCCACGGGCCGCAGACTGTTGGCCGAAGAGATGAAGGCGGGCAACTTCAGCCGGGTGGAAGCCGATGCCGTCGCTCAAGTGGCGGCGGGGGCTCACATGCTCGATGTCAACGCTGGCATTCCGCTGGCCGATGAGCCTGCACTGTTGGCTCGGGCCATCACATTGGTGCAGTCGGTGACGGACGTGCCGTTGTCCATCGACTCATCGATTGTGGAGGCGCTGGAGGCGGGCCTGGCCGTGTACCAAGGCAAGGCCTTGGTGAACTCAGTCACCGGGGAAGACGAACAGATGCAGCGGGTACTGCCATTGGTGGCCAAGTACGGCGCTGCGGTGGTGGCCATATCGAATGACGAAACAGGGATCTCTGAGGATCCCGATGTGCGTTTCACTATCGCCCA
>JAYVGK010000047.1:0-3540 GCA_043772215.1 Acidimicrobiales bacterium
GTGTTGTCGCGTACCAGTGTGGTGTTCGCCTACTCCATCACCTTGGCTCGTACGGTAGTGGCGTTGACATTGGGTCTGGGTATCGGATTGGTGGTGGCATCGGTACTGCTCACCCGACCATTGCAAAAGCGTCGACCGCCGTCCGTCAACACTGCGCCGTTGTCAGTCTGAAGTCAACAGACCATCGATTTCGTCTTGGTCCTCCAACGGGGGCGGCAGTACTGCTGCTTCGTCGGTGCCATAACGCAACACGTTTTCCACGTAATCTGCCAAGGCCAGTTCGGTGCCAACGTCGCGGCCGGCCTGCTCGGACACAAACCAGCGGTGTTCCAGAAACTGATGGTACAACTCCGGTGGGGCCAGGCGTCCCCGCAACTCCGGCGGAATGCGTTCCAGGATTGGTTCGTAGACATCGCTGAGCCATGAGTAGGCGGCGAGCGCCTCGGGCACCTTTTGGCCCCGCTCCTCTTCCAGGTTGGCTCGATGTTCATCAATGTCATTGAGCAGCCGACGGGCCTGGTTCTCGTCGGTGTCGAGACCGGTGAGTTGATGGAGTCGACGCTGATGATGACCGTTCTCCACCACTCGGGGCACCACTTTGAGTTGACGACCGTCGTCGGTGGTGGACACGCTGAACTCACCTACGTCGAACCCCAATTCGTTGAGCCGACGGATACGGCGGTTGATGGCCATACGGTTGCCCGGCTCCACCAACTCCACATGGTGGACTTCGTCCCACAACCGGTCGTAGCGCAGACGTAAATCCTCCACCACGGCAGCTGGGTCGAAGTCCTGTCCCACCCGACCCGCCGCCACCAGGTCCAGCAACTCCCCGCCCACATTGTCACCGGCCAACATCAAATCGTGTTCGCGCTGTCCGTTGGACATACGGGGTTGGAGCTTGCCCGTTTCGGCATCCACCAGATAGGCGGTGAGCGCACCCGCATCACGGCGGAACAACGTATTGGACAACGAGCAATCACCCCAGAAGAAACCTTCTGCATGCAGGCGTACCAACAACAGGGCCATGGCATCGAGAAAGCGACTTTGTAGATCTTTCACGGTCCGACCCACGAACAGATGGCGGTAGGGGAGTGAGAAGGCCAGATGGCGGGTGATGAGGATCGAGTCGAGTTCTTCACCGTGCTCATCTCGGCGTCCGGTAACCACGCCAACTGCTTCCACCACCGGAATGTTTCGCTCCAGTAATTCTCGCAGGAGGCCGTACTCTCGCTCGGCTAAATTCACCGGCAGTTCTTTCATTGCGTAGACCAAGCCGTCGTAGTCGATGAAACGCACCACGTGGCGCGACACCCCTCGGGCCACGTCCACGAGGCGCGGTCCCGACCATGACCGCAAAGGTTCAGACCAAGGCAGATCGAGGAAGTCGGGATGACCGGGCCGGGCCAGCAGTTCGAATGATCCTGCAACGGTGGCTACCGATTGATCCATATCGGCAGTCTGACCCTTTGTGCTTTGTTTGCGTGACGCCTCACCAGAAACGTTGGTGCCGCCAGTGGGTGAGTTGCTGAACTAGCTTGATCCGCCGTGGCAAACGCAAAGCGGCAACGACAAGATGAATCACGCTCGCTGAAGCGTCAGGCCGAAGAGTTGGCCTTCAAGAAGTCCGCCCAGAAGCGACGGATCCAGCGGATTGCTCTGGTGGCTGGAGCGGCCCTGTTGGTGGTGGCTCTGCTCGTCTTTTTCACTCGGGGCAACAATGACAGCGGCGATTCGCTGGATGCGCCGCCGGGCTCAACCACCACTCCTGTCAATGGTGCGCCGTCGATTACCGCCTCGCCGCAGCTCACGGCCAAACCGGTGGTTGTGGTGCCGGCCACGCCCGCGCCCACCAAGCTCGACGTCAAGGACCTCGTAATGGGTACCGGTGAGACGGTGAAGGTGGGCGACACGGTGGAGGTGCAGTACACCGGCGTGATCTACGCCACCAAGAAGCAGTTTGACTCCAGTTGGGACCGCAACACGCCAATCCCGGTTGCCAACATCGGTACCGATCAAGCACCGGTTATCAAGGGCTGGAGCCAAGGACTGGTGGGTGCCAAGGTGGGCTCGCGTCGCCAACTCATCATTCCCCCAGACCTCGGATATGGCACCGAAGGCAACGCAGGAGCAGGTATCAAAGGCACCGACACACTGCTGTTCGTGGTGGACATCATCTCCACCAAGCGGAGCGGAACTGCCGTTACCACGCAGGGTGCTGTTCGCACGCCCTCCACCCAGGGGGCAAAGAGCCCGGTGGTCGGCACCACCACCGCAGCCCCCTAGAGACGTCGGCTAGGGCGACTCCGAGTCCGTAGCGGTCGATGCGGTTGGTGTTGCAGTGCCCACCTTCAGCAATTTGCGGGCGCAGGCCACACACAGATACGACACCTCCCCGTCGAGCACTCCCACGGGGATCATCTCCTTCTGCAACACGTCTGCGCCGCATCCGGGACAGGCAACATGAGCGCCAGACTGGGTGACGGGACCGGCCATGGAACGAACCTCCGAGGAAGATGAAATGAGACGACGCGGGGGCGAACGGTAGCGGATCAACTCGCGTAGGTGGCCTCACCGCAGCAATGATGCGTAGTCTCCCGTGGTCCGCGCCACCAAGGGAGCTCACATGGCCGACTATCTCAGCGATCACGCCGTCACCTTCGCCGACAAAGCGGCCATCATTGATGACCGTCCCGGTTCGACGGCGGTGGTGTGGTCGTTTGCGGAAACCAACCGGCAGGCCAATCGTCTGGCCAATGTGCTCCACGACATTGGCGTTCGCCATGGATCCACGGTGGTCACGGTGGGCCAGAACTCTGCGGGATGGATGCGGATGGTGCACGCCGCCCGCAAGGTGGGGGCCACTGCAGTGCCGTTGAACTATCGCCTCACTGAAGAGGAGGCGGCGTATGTCATCGACAATTGCGATGCCGAGGTCATCTATGTGGACGCCGAGTACGCGCCGTTCATCAATTCTGTGCGCGCTGACATTCCCAAAGTCCGAGCAGTGCTGGTATTCGACGGTGAGGCTCTAGAGGGCCAACTCGACGGGGACACGCTGATGGCGGCGGCGAGTACCGACGAACCCACAGCCCCCGAGTCTGACGTCCCCGCCGCCACCATGATCTACACGTCGGGCACCACCGGCAAGCCCAAGGGAGCACTACGACAGGCACCCGCCAACCCGGCCCAGGGAATGGCCTTACTGGCGTTGCTCAAGGCCAATGCCGATGATGTGTATCTCACCACCGGGCCGCTGTATCACTCGGGTCCTGGAGGGTTTGCCGCCATTGCTCAGTCGCTGGGCAACACCGTGGTGGTGCAACACAAGTTCGACCCGATGGACTGGTTGCGCCTGGCCCACACGTACCGGGCCACCTCCACGTTCTCTGCTCCGACGCCCATCCGAATGATCTGCAATGTGGATCCGGGAGCATGGTCCACCCACGATGTGTCCTCGATGCGCATCATGATCGCCAATGCCGCGCCGTGGTCGATGGCGTTGAAGCAGCAGTATCTAGCCCATTTTCCGGCCGACTC
>JAYVGK010000048.1:0-2092 GCA_043772215.1 Acidimicrobiales bacterium
TGGCGTATCTGCTGACGGGCGAATGTGGGAAACAGGCGCAGTTCCGTGAGGATGGCCGCTGCGCACCAATCGGCCACGGCGGCGGCGTTGGCATCACCGGCATTGCAGATGGTGACGGTGTCGTCCACCAATGGGGTCACCCAGTCGTATCCAGCATTGAGAACCTGCACCACCTTCAGGTTGGTGAGGTGGGGCAACATCGCAGCCACTGCCACCTTGTCCATCCAACTGGGCACCACGAACTCCACCTCTTCGCCACCCTTGGGCAGTGGCTGACCGTGTTCCACCACCACCACGTCCACCTCATCAGGCAACGGACCCATCAACTCGACGGCATCGGCAGATGGAACCCAGAGCTTCATGAACTTGAGTATGCGATCTTCTGTGGCGCCTCTGCGAATTGGGTTCTCAGCAGTGCGAGGTTCAGTGGCAACAGCAGCGCTGGTCATCGATGACGAACAAACGCTCCACTCCATCGCCAGCACGATGGTTGATGGGAAAGCAGTTGCGTCCGGTGTATCACGGGAGCTGGATTTCATGACGCTGGAACGCGCCATTCACTTGCTGGTTGGCATGACACAAGGACCGGACCCGCTCGCCAACGTACGGGCTACAACAAAGCCCCAACCTTCTCCTCCCGTCACCGCAAAGGCTCCGGGAACCATCCACAATCCGGCAAATCCACCGCCTGTTGGCCAACCTACGACGGGGTTCCGTTCCCCGCTGAGCGGGGCGGACTAGATGCAGGGATGGCGAGACGCAGGCCAAACCCTGCGTAGTTCAGAGAATGGTCGGGTTCACCCTGGCGCATTGGCCGTTGATCGAACGGATGACTCAATGCTTCATTGTGCTCATCCACGTCACACCATTCATCGCACATGCCGGGGCCGTCGTTGTGTGGTTCGGTTTCGGATGGAACACGATCTTGTTTCTCATCTCCATCGTATGCGTCTCGCAATGCGCAGACCCGGTGGGCCCACCAGCCGATGCCGTGCTCATCGCACGCCAGTTGTGCATCGGTCAGCAGCCACTGGGCGTAATCGTCGATCGACCCGGTTCGTCGGAGTCGTGACTCGGCTAGGCAGACCAGGGTGCTCGCCCGGTGGTACTCCCAGCCGAACGTCTCCGCAGTGGTGAGGGCGTCGTGCAGGAGACGGTCGCCTCATCGTGGCGGCCCAGCATCGACGCCAGCCGACCGAGGTACGCGACAACGGGCCCCTGGCTGGTGGCGCCGTTGAACGCAACCTGGTCGGCGTAGGACTGACCGAGACGGCACCGATGGTGACGGTGAGCCGGGACCGAATTGGGTGGGACGCACTCAACGCATCGCAGCGAGCGCAAAAGCTGGCCCGGGCCGGTGCGCCTGCCATCGGTGTGGCGGTAAAGCTCACCTCCGAAGGAGAAATCATCCCTCGGGCAAACCACTTTTCCCCTGCGTACTGGCGCAACCCGGAAGCAACTGCTCAGGCACTCCACGAGGACTGGTTCCGCGCCGGGGACGGCGGGGCGGTCGATGACGAGGGTTACTACTCCATCACTGATCGAAAAAAGGATGCGGTCGTCACTGGCGGGGAGGCTGCGGCGGCGCTGGTCAAGAGCGGCGATTGGGTCGACTACGGGGCGGGGCTGGGCCAGCCCGATGCGTTCGACTCGGCCCTGGCCGAGCGGATCGGTGACCTCCTTGACGTGAGTATCCGTGGCTGCCTCAGCATGCGAACCCGCGCCGTGGTGGAGGCGGACCCGCACGGTGAGCACGTCACCTTCTACAACTGGCATATGGGTGGTTACGACCGCAAACAGAGCGACGTCGGCCGGCAGCACTACATCCCCTGCAACCTCGGTGAGATCCCCGATTATTACCGGCGCTTCATCGACCCAGTGGACGTGATGGTGGTCAAGACGTGCCCCATGGACGCGGACGGCTACTTCAACCTGAGCGCAGCCAATCTCTGGCACGGGGCGGTGGCGTCTCACGCCAAAGTGGTCGTCGTCGAGATCGACCCCGCATTGCCCTACCTCCACGGCATCGACAACGGCCTGCACCGAAGCCTCGTCGACTATGTCATCGACGGGACCGGTCAGCCGTTGCCGG
>JAYVGK010000049.1:0-3002 GCA_043772215.1 Acidimicrobiales bacterium
CCGGCCGCTAGACCGGTGAGCCAACTCAGAGTTTGCACCGTCGAGGTCTGCATCGTTGCCGTGGTCTTCATGACTCCTCCAGAAGAGCGCCGTAGGCCAGCACTCCGAATGACACATACACAACTGCGAACACGATCAAGAGTCGCACCCACGGCCATCCATCACCAACTTCTCCCACCAGTGCCAACTGCCACGCCTGGACCGCAGCCAACACCACGGGAGCTACCACCGGCATAACCAACACGGGAAGAAGCGTCTCACGCGATCGCAGCCCTGACGACAGCGCCCCGTAACAAGTGCCCACTGCTGCCATCCCCACGGTGGCCAACGCAGTGGCACTCAGGAGGAGCAAAGGGGCATGAAGGCGGGCTTGGAAGAACAACATCGAGCCAAGCACGAGGAGCAGTTCCAAGGCCACCAACTGCACCACGATGGCCGCCGCTTTCCCCAAGAAGATACCCGCCGGGTCGAGGCCCGACAGCCGCAACGCATCGCCGGCGCCGTCTTCCTCTTCGATCGACACACTGCGAGACACCACCAGCAGCAAGGCAAACAGCAGCGTCAGCCAGATCAGGCCGGGCACCACGTAGGCCGCCGGCACGCTGTCGGTGACGGTATCGGCCACGTTGGCGTCACGGACCAGCACCCGGTCCAGCCCGAATGCAAACAGCACCATCACGGTGACCACGAACGGTGCCACTTGGCGGAGGGTGACCTTGGCCCGTGCCTCGATACGAAGGTCTTTACCCAAGACGAGGAGTGCATCACGCAACACTGTGGTCACCTCCAGCGGAGTCCGAGTGGCGACCCAGGAGCGTCGAAGACGCCGAGCACGGAAGCGCAGCGGACGAGCAGCGGCCCATGTTGGAGTCGGTGACCACTCTGCCGCCACTGATGAGCACCACCCGAGACGCGATGCGGGTGGCGCGGTCTACATCGTGGGAGGCCAGCAGCACCGTGGTGCCGATGGCGGCAGCTTCGCCGATGACCTCGTCGAGCAGGTCGCGGCCGTCGGGGTCCAACCCGGCATGGGGTTCGTCCAGCAACCACAGCCGGGGCATGCGAGCCACCAGCGCCGCCAGCGCCACCCGTCGCCGCTGACCGGCCGACAAGTGCACCACCCCCAGCGAGCGCAGACGGCCACCAAGACCGAGTCGCTCCAAGGCGGCAGGGATCCGGTCCACATCGCCGGCCGCGGCCCGGACGGCGAAGCGAACGTTCTGTTCCACCGTGAGGTCTTCGTACAGCGACGTGGCATGACCCAGGAGGCCGATACGGCGACGCACCAAGCGCCGGTCCTTACGCAGGTCACAGCCCAGAACAGAGATGTCACCGCGCTGGACGGCCACCAAGCCGGCACAGGCCCGTAACACCGTGGTCTTGCCCGCCCCGTTCGGGCCCCGGAGTAGCACCACCTCACCCGGACCGGCTTCCAGATCCAGACCGGACAGCGCCGGGAACACCCCCAGCACCACCACCACGGAGCGCAGTGCCACGGTCGCCCCACTTACCACCGTCACCACAGGCGTCACAGGGGGCAGCGTGATGGTGGCCTGGGCCAGTTGCACGTCATCGGCGGCGCTCATGAAACCCAGCGGACGTGGCTGGAGAAGGGGACAGTTGTACAGCCCACGTTGATCCACATGCCCATGTCGGTGTTCAGGATACCGGTCCTCCCGCATCATCAGCCCCGGTGGCCATCGCTTTGGCTCGAGGGTGTGTCGAAAGGCTCGATACTGGGGAAATGTTGAGACGTGTGGTTGGCGGGGTGGGGCGCACGCTGATCACCACCGGCGTCTTGTTGCTGCTGTTCGTGGGATACCAACTGTGGGGCACGGGGATCGCCACCGCCCGCTCTCAGGATCAGTTGGGGTCGGCAGTGGAGGCCCAGTTGGCGGCAGAGGGCATCCAACTGCCCACCATCCCTGACGCGCTCACGGGGCCTACCGCCGCCCCGACTACACCGATTGCGCCGACCACGTCAGCGTCGCCCACCGACACCGACCCGTCCACGGTGCAGTTGCCCGCCACTACGTCCGTAGCCCCGTCTCCCACCACCACGGGGCCCGAGTTGGTGAGTCATGCCCGGACCAAGGCAGTGGCGTTGCGAGATGGTGACGCCATCGGCCAAATCGTGGTTCCGCGTATCAGTCTGAAGAAGTTTCTGGTGGAAGGAACGTCGGTAGAGGCGTTGCGCAAAGGTCCGGGGCATTACGCCGGTACGCCGTCGCCGGGTGAGCCGGGAAATGTGGCCATTGCCGGGCATCGCACCACCTATGGCGGCCCGTTCTTTCGGATGGATGAGATGCGGACCGGCGATCCGATCTTTGTGTTTTCACTGAAAACAAATCGATGGTTTCGCTATGACGTGATGAAGACCACCATCGTGAAGCCGTCGGCCAGTGAGGTGCTGCGACCCATTCCCGGGCTCAACACCCTCACCCTCACCACCTGCAATCCGCGCTATTCCGCCAGGCAACGCATGGTGATCACTGCCACCCTGGTGGGTGAGGCGGTGGAGGCCGACATGCAGGTGGCTCAGGACCCATCCACCACCGTGCCCACCACCGTTACGGCACCCGTAACCACTCTGGTCGGCGCCGTCCCTCCCCTCACGACGGTTGCCCCCACCACCCTTGCCGCCACCACCACCCTGGCATCGGTGGCCCCGAGGGCGGGCCAGGTGGGCGGTGAAAGTGATCCTCTCAGCCTGGATGGACGACGCGCTGACGGCTCACAATTTGGGTTCTCACTGCTGCGTGGCCCTCTGCGAGTGTGGTCCGAAACGGCGATGTGGGCAGCCATATGCGCGCTTATTTGGATGGTGGCTTGGCTTGTACTTCGCCGCCGCCGCCAACTTGTGGCTCGCGCCCTCGGCTACTGCGTCGTGTTCGTGATGGTGTTCATCCCAGCGTTGTACTTCTGTTTCGAGAATCTGGCCCGGTTGCTGCCGGAGAACGTGTGATGCAGACACTGCGTGGCGATGATGTGCTGCCACTACG
>JAYVGK010000050.1:0-1555 GCA_043772215.1 Acidimicrobiales bacterium
CCAACCTTCTTGAACCATTTCGTGATGGTTCCCTCGGTGACGGTCTCACCGAGTTGGGGCATCGTGACGTCCGACATCAGCCGTTCAGTCCTCTCCCGGTCAAGGCGAGCATCGCCTCACCGAAGGTCTCCGACAAGGAGGGGTGTGGTTGGATAAATTGGGCGACCTCGTCCACCGAGGCCTCCCAGTTGACGGCCAGATATGCCTGGCCCAGTTGCTCGGTGACCCAAGGGCCAACCATATGTACGCCTAGTATTTGGCCAGCTCTACCATCGGGCTGTTTGGCGGCGATGATCTTCACCAGTCCCTCGGTTTCACCCACGATCATGGCTCGACCGTTACCGGTGAACTTGTGCTTCTCCACCTTCACCTCATACCCGGCGGCAACTGCTTGCTCTTCGGAGAGACCCGCAAAGGCCACTTCGGGATGACAGTAGATGCACCACGGCACGCGGTCGTAGGCGATGGGAACAGCATGCTCGCCCAGAATCGTTTTGACGGCCACGATGGCTTCGGCGTAGCCGATATGGGCAAGCTGCGCAGTGGGCACGATGTCGCCCACGGCGTACACGTTGGGAGCAGTGGTGCGCATGTAGGGGTCGACCTGGATGAAACCTCGATCGGTAAGGGCAACACCCGTACCCTCGGCCAGCAACTCTTCACTGCGTGGCCGCCGCCCCACCGACACCACCACCATGTCCACCGTGATGGTCTCGCCATCACCGAAGTGCACCGTGGTCTGGGTCCCGTCCGGCGAAGGCGTATGGCCCGACACCGGTACGCCGAGGCGCATGGTGATGCCGCGTCGTTTGAAGGACCGGGCCACCACATCGGCCACATCCGTATCGCAGCCGGGCAGCATCTTGGGCAAGGCCTCGAGCACGGTGACCGTGGTACCCAGGTCGCACATGGTGGAGGCAAACTCGCAACCGATGGCGCCAGCGCCGATGACCACTGCAGTTTGAGGCAGCACGGTGAGATCCAGAAACTCGTCGCTGGTGAAGATGAGTCGGCCGTCGGGCTCGAAGCCCGGGATGGTACGTGGAACAGACCCAGCCGCCAGGATGACGTTGGTACCTCGCAGTTGAGTGCCGTCACTCACCTGTACCAAGTTGCCGGGTAGCAAGGTGCCGGTGCCAGCGATGGTGGTGATCTTGCGTCGTTTCAGCAACCCTTGGAGACCCTTCCACAAGGTATCCACCACCTGTTGCTTGCGGCCCTGGCTCACGGCAAAATCCACGCGGGGGACGCCGGCGTTGATGCCGAACTTGGCCGCTTCGGACACCGTACGAAACACATGGGCCGTTTCCAGGAACTCTTTGGCTGGGATGCAGCCACGATGCAAACAGGTGCCGCCCACCTTGTCGCGCTCCACCACCGCGCAATTGAGGCCGGCGGCTGCGGCGTACAACGCCGCGGCGTAGCCACCGGGGCCACCACCGATGATTACGAGATCAAATTGCTCAGCCGTACAGACCACCTCCGTGGACCAAGCCCCACAGTGAGGCGTCCCTGACTCTACCGATGGCCACGACGTTGCCGGGCACCCTGGGGG
>JAYVGK010000051.1:0-5096 GCA_043772215.1 Acidimicrobiales bacterium
CCGTCACTCGGGGCCTGCGATCCGCAACGAGTGCGCTGCCGCAGCACCGAAGAGAAACGGCAGCCACAGCTCCATCACCCGGTACAACACCACGGTGGCTGCTGCGGTGGCACCGGTGACTCCGAATGACACGAGTACTGCGCCCAGCCCCGCCTCCACAAACCCCAGGCCGCCAGGCAGGAAACCAATGATGGTGAACAACACTGATATGGCATATGCAACGATCGGAACAACGATCCGAGGTGGTTGGCCCAGCGCCACAAGAATGCACCACAACTGACCCACCCCGATTATCTCCACGGCACCTGCATGAGCAATCGACGGCAACGCCAACCGAGGCTGTTTTCGGAGAAGTTGGACGGCGTCGTAAAGCTCATCAGCAGCAATTGTGTTCGGGGCTTCATCATTTGCAACGGTGGGCACCGTGTGGGCTCGCCTCCAAGGTGTTGCCCATCGGGACACCTGGGATGCGATGCGGTACAACCGACGCAGGGCGGACTTACTGCGAACCGCAGCCGCCACCGCAGCCACCTGCGCCATCGTGGTGATTGCGAATAGGACCGCAGCTATGGCATCGACTCGCGAGAACCGGCCGTCAGTGGCCATCACAATCAGGCTGCAGACCAGAACGGCAGCGAACGCCAGGTGCCCGAGCACGTTCACGAGCAGATATGCCGCCACCGTGGCCCCCCGGGACTTCTGGCGGCGCGCCGATGCCTGGAGCAATGGGGCGAGGCCGGCCATGGCACCGGACTTGGCCACCAGATTGAAGAACCCAGCCGCTGCGACAGGGCGAATGAGATCTACCGGCGACGATTCCATGCCAGCGGCGCGCTGTGCCGCGCAATGCAGCGCCGACTGATTGGCCAACGCCACCACCACGAGGAGCAGAGCAATCAACACGAAGCCTGGGCGTGCATGGCGAAGCGCGCCCAGGGCCACGGGCACATCCGCTCGGTTGGCAGCCAACAGGCCAATCGCCGCCACAGCCACCGCCAGGTACGCAAGTGAGTGTGGGATCCGCCCTCGCCGCTCAGTTGGGACTCCCGGGTGGTTCACGTACGTAAGCTATCGGGCAATATCTGAAGGAACAGATCACCGTGCGGTAACCGTTCTGCGCACCGGCCACTAGCCTGCCAAAGCATTGTTGGTGAGACGCCTGTTCGCGAGGGTCGACTTGCCCGTTTGCTCACACTTCCCCCCACAGATCACCCAGGTTTCCATGATTGGCTCTGGCCAGACTTCCGTTACTGATTGCCGTGTAGACGTATGAACGTCCTCGAACTGGCACCCCAAAATGTGTGCGCTGCTTCAGAGTTGACGGCTGCAGACATTGTTGCGTGTCGTCCGGACCGGGCTGACTTGATCCGCCTCACCCATCGTCTATGGGGCAAGGCGGCGTTCATCGGATCAATGGCCGTGGCCAGTTATTTCGGGTTGGTGTTCGCCGCTGACGGGATGACATCAGGTGTGATCTTCAGTTTGGTGTTGGTGTTTGCGATGATTGCGACTGCCACCAGCGTGATGCACGACGCCAACCACGGGGCGTTTGGGTCATCTCGACGGCTGAACCGGATGGTGGGATTCAGTGGCGACATCTTGGGAGCCAGTTCCTGGTTGTGGCGGTTGAAGCACAACGTTCTCCATCACGCCAACACCAACGTCGTCGGTATGGACACCGACATCGAGCAGATGCCCTTTGCCCGCCTGGCCCCCGGTCAACCCCATCGACCATGGCACCGATACCAACACATCTACATCTGGGGACTGTACGGATTCTTGGTGGTGCAGTGGGTATTCTTTTCGGACTTTGCCAACCTCATCACGGGGCGGATCGGCAGTCAATCCATCACCCGTCGCCCCACTCGCAGACAGTTGGGGTTTCTCTTCGGCGGCAAAGCCATACATGTGATCTGGGCAATTGCCATTCCCCTCGCCTTCCATCGCTGGTGGGTGGTGGCGATATTCTACCTGGGATGCTCATGGCTGCTCGGGTTTACTCTTGCGGTGTTCTTCCAGATAGCCCATTGCGTGGATATTGTGGAGTTCGACGACCCTTCGGCACCGCGTCGTGGTGACGATTTTGCCATTCATCAACTGCGGACTACAGCCAACATCGAGTTGGGACGCTCACCGATTGACCGCACGGTGGCATGGTTGATGGGTGGTCTCCACTCCCAGATAGAACACCATCTGGCACCGGGTATGCCCCACACGTCGTATCCCGCCATGTCGGCACGGGTCCGCCAACTCTGCACCACCCGTGGTGTGCACTACCGAACGCATCCGGGGATGTGGGCGGCGTTGTGTTCGCATACTCGGTGGCTGAAAACTATGGGTCGGCCGTTCCCTGCTCAGTTGTAGAAACTACTGTTCAATCCTCAGACGGTTGAACACCGGAGTGGAATGGGCTCTGTGATCATTGGTGATTACGAAGCCCCCGTGATCGGGATGTGCGTCCATCAGCCACGTCAATCCTTCGATACCCATCACGAACACTGCGGTGGCGTAAGCGTCTACGTAGGTGAGATTGGGGCCCACGATGGTCACCGAAGTCACTCCGGTGGCAGGCTCGCCGGTGCGGGCATCAATGATGTGATCACCCCGTTCATAGCGCGCCGAGGTGGCAATGGCCAGCGATCCTGAGGTGGAAATGATGGCTGCCACCTGATCGGCAATTTCGGGATGTCGGATACCGGTCCTCCATGCTTCTCCGGGTGACGATTCTCCCCGGAGTGCAACGTCGCCACCCGCATTGATGGTGAAGTTTCGCGCGCCGTGACGCTCCAAGATCACTGCGGCGCGTTCGATGGACCATCCTTTGACCAGTCCCGAAGGCTCCAAGTTGGTTCCGTTTGGCGCTGGCACGTGCATACTGAACGCACCTCCAGTGTCAATTTCCACCAAGCTGCACATGTCCAATACTTCGTGAACCATCGGATCAAGATCATCCGGGCCAATCTCGGCCCGAGCAAAGCGGGTGATCATTGACGTGTCCTTGTAGGTACTGAACGTGTCATCCACCCAGTGCAGCCACTCCACCGCCTCGAGAATTGCCGAGGCTTTGACATCGTCGCGTATGTCGATGGAAACGGCGGTGCCCATGACGAGTTCCACATGGGTAGTAGCGGTCATGCCACTGACACACCGGCGGCGCTGGCGGCATCGATGGCTGACTGAAGTGAAGCGGCATAGCTTTTCGACGTGTACGTAGCGCCCGACACGTTATTGATCTTGGCGGACTGAGCGGTGAGGGCCTCACTCTTGAGGGTGGGGACGGCTTGGTTGTTGATACGCACACTCTTGTTGTGACTGTCGGGCGTCTGCAGCGCCACCACACTGCTGATCTTGGAGTTGAGAATGGTGATCTTCACTTGCACCGGCCCCCATTTGTTGGTGGCGACCTGACCGGTGAAGGTGGCGCTCGATGGCGCCACAGTTGTCGCAGTGGTGACCTTTGGGGTGCTGGTTGGAGTTACCGCTACCTTGGCGACGGCGACCGACCTGATGGTGGTGGGTGTGATCGCTGACGCAATGGCCAAAACGGGGGTAGCCGACACACGATCGGTGGCGGCGAACACCACTCCCATGGTGGAGGTGGCGGCGATACTGAGCCCGAGGGCGGCCATCCTGCTCCCTTTGGCCGGATGGCGACGCCGTGTGGCGGGCTTCGTGGATGGTGCCGAACGAGACGACGGGTTCGGCACCGGGGATCGACGTTCGGCCAAGCGGGCCAGACGTTCTTCGCTCGTCAACGACGTAGGGGTTGATGGGGTCGGGTCGTTGTTCATGCAGTCATTACGCCAGCGCCGCATAAGACCCCGATGTGCGTCGTATTGGAATCGGGTAAGAGTTCCAGAACCCCTTGAGGGCGACTGGGTCAGTCACGTGTTTTGGTGATGAGCCCCAACACACGCAAGAAGATGGGGTAGGTCGCAAATCCAACCAAGAGAATCAGCATGATCTGAAACAGGGTGGCCTTCTGGTCCGACCCGGCTTTGTATGCATGCATGCCAGCCAACACCGTGGCCGGTAGCGACAGCAGGTGGATGGCCCGCCACATCGTGCGCCGGGCCCGTAACTTCGGCCACGACGTGAACACCACCGCAACGAACACATAGGTGGCCAACACCCCAAACGTGATGGCCGCAGTTTGGTCGGTGGCCGTCCCGGGGATGAGCACCTGTTTCACGCCAATGCCCGAATCATGGTCCGCCAACGACGCCAATATGTGCACGCCCGTGAAAGCCAGGGTGAGTCCACCGAGCCAGTTGTGGAGATCTAGCCACCACGCAGGGCGAAGCCGTTCGCCGGTGGCCCGGGCCGAGAACATCAGTCCCCACCCCAATGCCGCCACCGCCAACACCGTGGCCACGATGCCACTGGAGCGAGTGAGATACCACCAGTTGCTCATGATGGAGCCGCCGGGGTCAGGTCCATGATGGGCTGCATGATGGGCACGGTATCGGCTCAGCACTCTCTTAGGTTCGCTTCAGTAGGTTGCTACGTATGAACATTCTTCGCCGCAGATCATCGAGGTGGGCGCTGCCCGCTGCCATCGTGGCCGCCACGTTGGGGATTGCCAGCGTGTCGCATTTGGTGTCAGCCAGTGCACAGGTGCCAAACCTGCCTCCACTCACCGCCGCTGAGTTGCTGTCCAAGGTGGCCTCAGCCAAAGTACCGGCATTCTCTGGCACGGTGCAGTTGAGCGCCAACCTGGGATTGCCGGGTCTCGGCAGTTTGGGTGGATCTGTTCCGGGGTCGATCACGGACCTCCTCGCTGGTACGCACAGCGCCACCATCGCCGCCGATGGGCCCAGCAAGGTGAAGGTCACCATGCGGGGCCAGGTGGCAGAGTCATCATGGATCCGCAACGGCAGCGACGCGTGGGCTTGGAGCAGCTCCATGCAAACGGCCAAGCACGTCAAGATGCCCGCCGACGGCTCGGACAACTCCGATGCCATACCACTGGCAGGGACGGACTCCATGAACCCTGCAGCAATGGCATCGAGCATGTTGGCCATGGTGGATCCCACCACCACTGTTTCGGTTCGTACGTCCGCTTACGTTGCTGGCCGGGCCGCGTATGAGTTGGT
>JAYVGK010000052.1:0-6124 GCA_043772215.1 Acidimicrobiales bacterium
GGCATCGACATCAGACACCAACGCCGCCCCAATGGTCTGCGTGGCCCCCCCCACCTTCACCGGCAGGTTGTCATAGAACGACGACCGCTCTACTACCGACCGCGACAAGTCCCCCGCTAAATCCTCCGGTACCCACACCGTGACCCGGGCGAATGGCGAACCGTCGGCCAAGTTCAGCCGCCGAACCTCCAACACCCGGGCCGCCCCCAACACCGTCGCCACCCGCTTGGTGGCCCGCACAAACCCGAACTCCAGCACCTTTCGCTCCGGCTGCACCCCCGACTCCGCCAATTGTTGTTCCAATGTGCCCAACCGACCCAGTGTCTGTCGTAACGGATCCACGGCCACAAACCAGCCGAAACCCTGGCGCGAATCCACCAGTCCGTCGTCACGCAACGCCTCCAACGCCTTACGAACGGTGACCCGCGACGCCTCATAGGCTGACGACAACTCCGACTCACTCGGCAGCAAGCCACCCCCCGGGAACTCGCCAGCGGCGACCCGCTCACGAAGCGCATCAGCAATCAATTTGTATCTGAATTCGGTTCCCACACCTCGAGCCACACACAATGTTCGCACATCGCGCTGCGCTTGTCTTATACTTGTCTCATTCCCAGCCTTCTTATCAGGAGAACCCTCATGGCCTCAGTAGCAGCCAATACCCCGCTCGAACTGGTGGAAGGCGTGTACGCCAAGCTCGCCGCCAACGCCGACATCGGTCGCCAACGGCTGGGCCGGTCGCTGACCCTTACGGAGAAAATCTTGTTCGGCCACATGCGCAATCCGCATACCGACGAATCGGAACGGGGCAAGACCTACGGCGAGTTCTTCCCGGATCGCGTTGCCATGCAGGACGCCACCGCCCAGATGGCCCTTCTCCAGTTCATGACAGCCGGGTTGCCCCAAGTGGCTGTACCCAGCACCGTTCATTGTGACCATCTCATCCAAGCTCGTGTCGGAGCCGATGCCGATCTGGCCGTGGCCAACGACACGAACCGCGAGGTTTACGACTTTCTCAGCACCGTCAGCGCCAAGTACGGCATCGGATTCTGGAGGCCGGGCTCGGGCATCATCCACCAGGTGGTGTTGGAGCAGTACGCATTCCCCGGCGGCATGATGATCGGTACCGACAGCCATACCCCCAACGCTGGCGGACTGGGCATGATTGCCGTGGGTGTCGGGGGCGCCGATGCGGTGGACGTGATGGTGGGGCTGCCGTTCGGCGTGCGCTATCCCAAGCTCATCGGCGTCAAACTCACCGGCACCATGAGCGGTTGGACCAGCGCCAAGGACATCATCTTGAAGGTGGCCGACGTGCTCACCGTGGAGGGCGGTACCGGCGCAATTGTGGAGTACTTCGGCAGTGGAGTGGCCAACATCAGTGCCACCGGACGGGCCACCATCTGCAACATGGGCGCCGAAATTGGCGCCACTACGTCCATCTTCGGCTACGACCACGAGACCGCGCTGTATCTGAAGGCGACGGGTCGCGAGGCCATTGCCGATCTGGCTGATAAGAACGCACATCTTCTGCGCGCTGATGATGACGTCAAGGTCAATCCCGGGATGTACTTCGATCGGGTCATCGAAATTGATCTGGATACCTTGGAGCCCCATATCAACGGTCCCATGACGCCTGATCTGGCCCACCCCGTATCGCGCATGGGGACTGATGCCAAGGCCGCCGGGTGGCCACTGGAGTTGTCAAGCGCGCTTATCGGTAGCTGTACCAACTCCAGCTACGAAGACATGACACGGGTGGCCTCCATTGCCCGCCAAGCAGCGGCTGTTGGCCTGAAGGTGAAGACCACGCTGCTGGTGACGCCGGGATCCGAGCGGGTGCGCGCCACCATCGAGCGCGATGGCATCCTGGCTGATCTCGAAGCCATTGGCGCCACCGTATTGGCCAATGCCTGCGGGCCCTGTATCGGTCAATGGAAGCGCGACGACATGGCCGATGGCACCCCCAACTCCATCATCAACTCCTACAATCGGAACTTCCCCAAGCGCAACGACGGGTACGCCAGTACCAATGCCTTCGTGGCTTCTCCCGAAACCGTCATGGCCTACGCGCTGGCCGGCACACTGGACTTCAACCCACTCACCGACACACTCACAGCGGCCGATGGCACCAAGGTCAAGCTGGCCGAGCCAGTGGGCGAGAAGCTGCCGTCGAAGGGCTTCGAATCCGGGGATGCACTGTTCCAAGCGCCGCCCGCCGACGGAACCGGAGTAGTGGTCAGCGTGTCCCCCACCAGTGACCGCTTGCAGTTATTGGAACCATTCTCAGCATGGGATGGTAAGGATTTTGTGAACCTGCCGGTGCTGATGAAGGCCAAAGGTAAGTGCACAACCGATCACATCTCCATGGCGGGTGTGTGGTTGAAGTATCGCGGCCACTTGGAGAACATCTCCGGCAACTTGTTCATCGGCGTCAACAACGCCTTCACCACCACTCCCGGCATGGCGTGGGACACCCTCACCCAGTCAGAGGCCATGATCCCCGACACGGCCAAGTCGTGGAGCCAGAAGGGTCAGCCATGGGTGGCCGTTGGCGATCAAAACTATGGGGAAGGCAGTTCTCGAGAGCACGCCGCCATGGAGCCCCGCTTCCGTGGTGCGGCCGCCATCATCACCCGCTCCTTCGCCCGTATCCACGAGTCCAATTTGAAGAAGCAAGGGGTGCTGCCGTTGACCTTCGCCGACCCGGCCGACTGGGACAAGATCAGTAAGGACACCCGCATCTCGATCGTCGGTCTGGCCGGTCTCGCACCCGACGTACCCGTTCGGGTGGAGTTGCACCAGCCCGACGGCACCATCGACGTCATCAGCGGCCTCCACACCATGTCGCCCGAACACATCGACTGGTTTCGAGCCGGCGGAGCCCTCAACCTCATCCGCGCCGCCGCCGCCGCCGCCGCCCGCCCCGCCTAGCCGGTCGCGACACTGCGTGCGCTGGTCGCGACGCCCAGCGCGCCAACCCAGTGTCGCGATCAGCGTTCCAGGTGTCGCAACACATCAGGGTCCAAATGGTATTACAGTGCATTTCATGAGTTCCCGTTACGGAGTGGTCGTTCGGCGGTGGAGCGCTTCGAAACGGACGGTGGACGCTCAACGGAGAAGCGGACGCCTCCACTCCATGTACCGCGGTATCTACCTCCCCGAACAAACCGCAAGTGCAGAGCGAACGTGGCTGAATCAGCTCGCTGCCCGTATTGAACGGGCGGGACCAGGCAGTGCCGCCAGCCACCGGGCGGCCGCCCGCATCCATGGGCTCGACGGCTTCGATCGGACATCCGAGCGCTGCCTCGACGTGATTGCGCCGATGCACTCCACGCTGAGGCCACCTGATGTGATCCGCAGTCGCACACTCAGCGACGAAGACGTCATCACCGTCGATGACCTTCCCGTTACCACCGTGGAGCGGACCCTGTGCGATCTTGGCCGTAAAGTCTCCGCCCAACTCCTCGAAGTCGCTGTGGAGAGCGCAATGCGTGGGTCCAGCCCCACTCGACCCTTTGAATGGAACAACGAGTTGCTTGCTGCCCTCCACCTTCGATGCGCAGCGCACCAGCCACATACTGGGATTGGCCCCCTTCGCAGGTGTCTGGCTCACCGTCGACCTGATGCTCTCCCCACAGGTAGCTATGCCGAGACCCTGGCACTGCAGGCGTTGCGGGTCGCCGGGTTCACGCCATGGACACAAGCGCGCATACAGATACATGCCGGTGGGAGAACACAGACGTATTGGGCAGACCTGGCCGATCTCGAGCGGGGACTGGTGTTGGAGATCGACGGGTTGGAAGGACATGGGTCCTCCGCCGCTCAGGATCGCGATTATCGGCGCCAGAACATCATCACGGAAGCTCTCACCATGATGCGCTTCTCCGCCAGCGAGGTAATCAACACCCCATCCAGCTTCACCAGTTCCGTTCTGCGACGTCGATTGCACCTCCCAATCGGTTCGAAGTCCTGGGTGCACGGCGGCTTCCACATCGATCGAATGAACGATGGCTGGGAGATGACCCGCTTGGGATAGGCACTCCTTTAGCGGGATGACCCATTGGCAAAAGGGAACCCGGATGGGTTGGTGGGGTGGGGTCTGCTTGACTCCAGCCCGATGACGATGACCAGGAACAACTCGTGGCATGTATTGCGCCACCGGGATTTGCGCTTCGCCGTGTTGGCATCGTTTCTGGCGGCAACGGCCTCCACCATGCAGGTTTCGGCCATTGGCTTCGTGCTCTACAAAGCCACTGGGTCCAAAGCCGACCTGGGTCTGTTGGGCCTGGCCGAGTTCCTACCGTCGTTCCTGCTGGTCCTCATCACCGGCAGTTTCGCCGACCGACACAGCCGTCGACTGATCGCCGTAGTGGCCCTCAGCGTGGAGGTGGTGGTGGCTGGCGGCCTCGTGATCGGCGTCCATCGAGGCATCAACACGGTGGCCCCGTTCCTCATCGCCGCACTGATCTACGGCACGGCCAAGGCCTTCCAGGCACCCGCCACTCGCCCCCTCATCGCCATGCTGTGCCCGCCCGAAGAACTGCAGGCGGCTATTCCGATTGGTTCACTGTCGTGGCAATCCGCGTCCATCGCAGGGCCCGTACTGGGCGGCATCCTGGCGGGGTGGCGAGCCGAGGCTGCGTTCGCCGCCGTGGGACTGGTCTACGCCGGGGCCGTGGTGGCACTGCTGTTGATCCCGTCGGAACGTACACGAGTGAAACGCTTGATCGAAGAGCAACCCACCCTGTCGCATGCATTGGAGGGACTGCGTCTCATTCGCACGCAACCGGTGGTGTTCGGCGCAATATCGCTTGACCTCATGGCCGTGCTGTTCGGTGGTGCCGTTGCTCTGCTGCCCGCAGTGGCTCAGGACATGTTGCATGTGGGCGGTGGGGGCTACGGATTGTTGCGGGCTTCCACCGGCATCGGCGGAGTGATGATGGGTCTCATTCTCGCCGCCAGACCGTTGGACGGACGAGTAGGGCGCATACTCCTGGTGGCCGTTGGGGTGTTCGGCATATGCACCGTGATCCTCGGCCTGTCCCACAATTACCTACTCAGTTTCATGATGTTGCTGGTGCTGTCGGCGGCTGACATGGTGAGCGTGTACATCCGGGGCACCCTGGTTCCGCTCGCCACCCCGGACGAGTTGCGGGGGCGGGTCACGGCGGTGGAGCAGGTGTTCATCGGAGCGTCGAATGAGTTGGGGGCCTTCGAATCCGGGTTCGCAGCCGCTTGGTTGGGCCTGGCCCCCGCCATTGTGTTGGGAGGAGTGGCCACGTTGGCGGTGGTGGGGGTGTGGTGGGCTTTCTTCCCCAAACTGCGTGACGTAGACCGCTTCATGGACGTGATTCCATCGCCCGCTGCTGGAGCGGTGCAATCGATCGCGTAATGCGAGCCAGCGCCCGGCCAAGGGGGGCGGCCGAGCGGTCTGGCCCGAATAGAAAGATAAAGAAGCAAGCAGTATCTGTCCAACAGGTTGAACGAATGCTTCAATCTCCCCGAACGATGCCTTTCCCACCGGCTGATGAACTATCTACCTACTGGTAGGTAGGCTGCGTCCTGTGCCTCAGGATGCCGACCTCCCCCTGCTCAGCCAACTCGCCCCAACCGCCGAGCGGTTGTACGAACGCCATCTCGCCACCTGCAAACCGTGGTACCCGCATGAAGCGGTGCCATATTCACTGGGGCGCACCTTCGCCGCCGACTACACGTGGGATCCGGCAGATTTCGTACTCCCCGATGCCGTACGAAGTGCGCTCTTCGTGAACTTGTTGACCGAAGACAATTTGCCGTACTACTTCGAGACGATCAATCGGATGTACGGCCGCGAGGACATCTGGCGGACCTGGTCGCATCGTTGGACGGCGGAGGAGAACCGTCATGCCATTGCCATCCGCGATTACCTCACGGTGACCCGCGCCATCGATCCCAAGGCTCTCGAAGATGCCCGTATGGCGCAGATGAGCGGCGGCGAAGTGCCCCAGCCCGACAGTGCCATCGACGGGTTCGTGTACGTTGCCCTTCAGGAATTGGCCACCCGTATTGCGCACCGCAACACCGGCAAATTGTTGCTCCAAGGCGCTGGTGACCATCCCGGTGCCCAGTCCGGTTATGACGT
>JAYVGK010000053.1:0-1574 GCA_043772215.1 Acidimicrobiales bacterium
GCCGTGAAGCTCAACTCCACCGCCTGCTCCGGTGTGATCGGCTGATCCGGTGTGAACCCCGGCGCTTCGGTGTAATCGATGAGGCCGCTGCGATGGTTGAGCAGGGTCCGGACGGTGATGTCAGCTGGTGGCGCGTCCCATACGCCATCAACAAGCGGAAGCGGACCATCAAGGGTGAGCATCCCCGCTTCGACGGATCTCAGCACGAGTGCAGCCGTAACCGTCTTGGTGATGCTGGCCACTCGGTATCGGGTGCGTGGATCGGGCCCGGGTACGGCGTCGTGACGGGCGGAGCCCTCCCATGTTCGTCCACCGCCACTCACTGCCACCGTGATGGAGTCCACGCCCGGAACCGTTTGAGTCCAGACGTTGAGTGCGGCCTGCAGACGATCGAAGCGAGCCGGATCGACAACGAGCGGTTGGTCCACTGCTGGCGTAGTCGCCGCAAGGATACGAGGTGCGGTGTGGGGACGTGTACGGCCCCGGCGGGCCTTCACTGCACCACCAGCCGCTGTATTCACCACGCCGGTCACAGACAGCATTGTCCCGAGGATGAGAGCCAACGCCCCTTGTCTGCTCAGAGCTTTCAAAGGCCTTGTCACCCCGCAATCGTTTCACGCCAGAACAGCAGGCGGAACGGGAAGTAACTTCGGTAGCGTCACGGCAATGCGTCAATGGTGACGGTACCCTCGTGGCCGTTGACCGTGATGGTGGCTCCGGTGGGGATGCGCCGGGTGGCGTCGGCGATTGATGGCACGCAGGGAATACCGAGTTCTCGACTCACGATCACCGCATGCGTACTGATGGCACCGACGTTGACCACCACCGCAGCCGAGGCCAAGAACAGTGGTGTCCATGACGGATCAGTGTTCGGCGCAATGAGAATATCGCCCAATTCGAGTTCTACGGGGTCGTCAACGTTGAGTAGAACTCTGGCCGTGCCCGTAACCACACCGGGCGAACCGGCGATCCCCTTCAGCACGTCGCCCACAGCCACTGGACTGGTGATCCGGTCAGCCCTGCGAACCCACTCGGTGAGCGGTGGCGCGCTTCCATCGACGATGTACGGCGGCTCCAGTTCGTACAGCTCGAGGTAGTCGACCTCACGAGCCGCCAGCAGCGACGTGAACGAACTCGGGTTGGCGAAGAAATCGTCGAGTTCATCTTCGAGCAGCATGAAGATCTGCTTGGAATGATCAAGATGCCCGGCCGCCACCATCCGTTGACCAAGTTCGTAGAAACACATACGAATCTCATGTAGTGCCCGAATGTTGTTGGTCTTGCATCGTTCACGCGCCACCATGAACACCTTGGAAGAGTTCAGCCCGGTGGACAGCATGGCCAGAGCTTCTTCATTGCCGGCCAAGGTGCTCTGGAGTTGCGCCAATAGCCGCTCGCTCGCTTCGGCACCGCGTGTTGCGCCGGCGCGTGGATCCGCACTGTCATCGTTGACTCGAAGTCGGTCGATGGCTGACACCAATAGCGACGGCTTGGTCTCGTACGAGGAACTGTACAGATCCCACTCATTGGGGCCTCGCGACCCATTGCGATACACGAAATTGTCCACCGCCGCA
>JAYVGK010000054.1:0-5008 GCA_043772215.1 Acidimicrobiales bacterium
AGCAGGTCAATCAAGCAGGTCAATCGAGGAGTGCCAGCAGGGGCGACAGGTCGAATCGCTCCAATGCCGGCAGATGCACATCAACCGCCTCCCGCCGCAGCGTGGCGGCAAGAGGCGCGATGAAGAAGTGCTCGCCTTGGCCAATGACGTAATTGAGCAGGAAGAAGCGGTACGCCTCGCCGATGAGTTGGATGTCCACCTCGGTGAGTGGGTTGATCCGGTGGTAGGCCCCTAGAAACCGCTGAAACCGTGGCTCCAACAACGTATGCGCGCTGTAGGTGAATTGCGTACGGTCACCGGTACTGCTCGATACCCGGCTGAACGAGTAGAAGTCCAGCACCTTGGGGTCGATGCGAAACCAGTCGTAATCCCATCGGCTGAACAGTCGGAAACGGCCATCGGAGGCGGTGTCCACACTGAAGTTGCCGAGGTTCCAATCGATGAGCACAGGTATGCGTTGCAATTCGTCGTAGCCAAGCTCATCCAGGCGATCGAGGAACAGCCGCGCATGCCTTTCCACCACCGCCAGTTGCCCCGGAGACAAATGCAGCGCATGCGAAGTTTCGGGATTGCGGGCCATGTCCAAGATGTGGATGGCATCGACCTTGATCGACGTTGAGCTTCCGGGTATCACGGGCGCCAGGTCGGCGCACTGGCGATGGAAGAGAGCCATCTCCTCGGCCATGTTGTCGACCTGATCGTCTTCGATGATGCGTGGCAATTGGCTACGACGTTCCACCTCCTCGTACAACGCCACCCAAGCATCACCACGATCATAGGTGTACGTACGACCATTCTGTTGAAGTACATCGGCCAAGAGGTGTTTGTACCGAGTACGGGCCAGCAACACATGGAGGCGATGCAGTCGATCGTGATCTTCTCGGAACAAGTAGTAAGACCCGTACGCCGACACCTTGGCCACCACCGCTGTACCGTTGTCAAGCACCAGTCGATACACCCGGTTGGTGCTCACATCGGCGCTGACCTCCACAATGGAACTGAGGCGACGGGGGTCTCCGAAGTCAGCCCATGCCTGGCGCAGGATTTCGTGGTCGCGGTCTCCCCCACGCACGGCTCAGCCCCGGTCAGGGCCGAGTGGCCGGGGCAACGGTCAGTTTGGGATCATCCACCACCACTCCCGCCAGGACCGTGTTGATGGCGTCCATGGTGGATGCATCGAGTGTGACCCCCGCACCCGCCACTGCATCATCGAGTTGCTCGGGACGGCTGGCCCCCACGATGGCCGACGCCACGTTGGCGTTCTGCAGTACCCAGGCCACGGCCATCGTGGGCATGGACAGGCCCGCCGCTTCGGCGATGGGACGAAGGCCCTGCACGGCCGTGAGCGTGGCGTCGGCCATCAATCGCTTGATCATTGCCGCCCCTCCTTGGGTATCGGTGGCGCGACTGCCCGAAGGCGGCGGCTGTCCGGGCAGGTACTTACCGGTGAGCACCCCTTGCGCCATAGGCGACCATACGATCTGGCTGAGTCCAGCAGCCTTCGACGCGGGCACCACCTCGGCCTCGATGACTCGGTAGAGCATGGAGTACTGCGGTTGATTGGACACAAACGGCACATGCAGTTCCTTGGCCAACGCCGCCGCTGCAGTGATCTCGGCTGCACTCCACTCACTGACTCCGATGTAAAGGGCCTTGCCGCTGCGTACAATGTCAGCAAAAGCCACCATTGTTTCCTCCAACGGCGTTTCCACGTCGTAGCGGTGCGCTTGGTAGAGATCGACGTAGTCCGTCTGCAACCGCTTCAGCGATCCGTTGATGGACTCCATGAGGTGCTTGCGAGACAGGCCACGCGCATTGGGCCCCTTGCCCGTTGGCCAATAGACCTTGGTGGCAATCTCGAGACTCTCTCGGCGCTGACCGGCCAGGGCCCGTCCCAACACGGCCTCGGCCTTGGTGCCGGCGTACACGTCAGCGGTGTCGAAGGTGGTGACCCCCAGTTCTTGGGCTCGCTTCACGCAGGCCAACGCCGCGTCTTCCTCCACCTGACTGCCGTGCGTCAGCCAGTTTCCATAGCTGACAGCTGACACTTTGAGACCACTATGACCGAGGTAACGAAACTCCATGAGAGGCAGACTACGTGGGCAACGCGGCGCCGCACACCACCAGCGCCTACGGTGCGGGGGTGCCATCTGAACCCCATGCCACTCTGTTGGCCGAGTCCACCCGCAATGACGTGGTGGAGTGCCGGTTCCGAGGGGCAGTGGTGGTACTTTCGCCAGACGGTGCGGTGGAGTTGGGTGTGGGTATGCCGGAGGAGCCCATCTATGGCCGATCGTGCAACAAGCCGATGCAGGGCGCTGCCATGGTGGCGCTGGGACTAGATCTTCCTGTCGATCTGCTGGCCATGGTGGTGGCCAGTCACTCCGGGGAGCAGCGCCACCTCTCACAGGTCCACCGGCTGCTCGACCTCGGTGGGTTCTCGCCGAGTGACTTGCAAAACACCGTATTTCCTCCCATGAGCGAAGCAGCACGGGCCGATATGTACCGGCGGGGGTACGAGCCCACTCGACTCACCGGCGATTGTTCCGGTAAGCATGCGGGCATGCTGCTCACGTGTCTGCATCAACACTGGCCCACGGATACTTATATGTGTGCAGATCATCCTTTGCAGGTGGCCATAACCGAAACCATCACCACGCTCAGCGGTGAAACTCCAGCATTCGTGGGGGTGGATGGATGTGGAACGCCCGCTCATGGGTTATCGCTGGTGGCGTTGGCACGGGCGTTCTCCACATTGGCGCGCAGTGGAGGGGTCATTGCTACCTGTATCACCACCCATCCCGGGTTGGTCGGCGGTGAGGGGCGCCCGGTGACCTTGCTCATGGAAGCGATGCCAGAGTTGATGGCCAAGGACGGAGCTGACGGCGTGTTGGTGGCGGCGTTGCCCAATGGACGAGCGGTGGCGGTGAAGGTGGCCGATGGGGCCATTGCTCCCCGAGTGCCCATCTTGTTGGCGGCATTGGAGTCAACGGGGGTGAACGTGAATCGTGCAGCGCACTTACGAAGTGTTCCAGTGATGGGTGGCGGGCAACCGGTAGGCGAAACACGGGCGGTGAAATTCGTATGAGTGCAGTGGAAGTGCTGTTCTTGCAAGACGGCGGACAAAGCGCCGACGTGTTCATCAACAAGCTGCTGTTGTTCATCCAAGGTGCGCAGAAATCGTTGGACATTGCGCTGTACGACGCCCATTTCAGTGCAGGGCCGGATCACGCTGGCACCATCCTCGACGCGCTCAACGAGGCCGAAGCTCGCGGGGTGGTGGTGCGCGCCGTGTACAACGATGACGACGGACCCGAGGGTCCTCATCCGTTCACGGTGGAGCCACGTACCGGTCCATCGTTTTTGGCCCGTCTGGCCAAGAACGTGCCTGCCGTGGGGATCGATGGTCGATACGATCTGATGCACCACAAGTACGTGGTGCGCGACAACGCTCAGCGCACCACTGCCAGCGTGTGGACTGGTTCGGCCAATTGGACCACCGATGCATTCACCCGTATGGAGAACGTGGTGGTCACCATTGACGATGTGGGTTTGGCGGCTGCGTATACCCGTGATTTTGAGGATTTGTGGCGACGGCGCAAGCCCGATGACACCGGCTCCTTCGATGACGACATGTCGCGCATCCGCACCACCGATGGTCCCCTCACAGTGCGGGCCGTGTTCTCGCCGGGACGCGGACGGGCCATGTCGCAGCTCATTGCCACCCGCTTGGGAGAGGCCACCGAACGTATCCGTATGTGTTCGCCCGTGATCACCTCGACCCCGATCTTGGGCACGTTGGCCGAGATCGTCAGTGACGGCCACATGGATGCTCAAGTCACGGTGGACGGCACCCAAATGGCCGGGGTCATTGCCCAGTGGAAGCGCGATGGGCGCGCCGCTTGGAAGGTGCCGCTGTACGAGGAGATGGTGCGCAGTGGCAAGGTGGCGGCCAAACAGTCCATACCGTGGGGTACATCTGATTCGTACGATTTCATGCATGCCAAAATTGTGGTGTGCGATGACGTGGTGATTACCGGCTCGTTCAATTGCTCGCACTCGGGTGAGCGCAATGCCGAGAACGTGGTGGAAATCCGCAATGCCGCCTTCGCCGACAAGTGCGCCGCTTTTTGCGATGAGGTATACGCCCGCTACACGGGCGGCAACCCCGGAGTCAGCTGAGCCCATTCCCTCTTTTGATCTCGTCGCAAAACTCGTCACCGGCGAGCCAAATTTGCGACGAGTACAAGTGCGGCGAACGCTAGAGGTGGATCACGGGGCAGGTGATGGTGCGGGTGATGCCCTCGATCATCTGGACACGGCTCACCACGTTGGGGCCCAGTTCATCGAGTGACTCGGCCGTGACCTTGATGATGACGTCATAGGACCCGATGAGTTCGTCCGCCTCCAACACCCCCGGCAAGGCCCTGGCAGCAGTGGCCACTGGCGGCGCCTTACCCACCTCGGTCTGAATCAGGATGTACGCATTGACGGCCATCCCTCCGATTGTACGAGGCGTGAGACTCGCCGAAATCTGCAACCAGTTCGACTCGTGGCAAAACTCCCTCGCCGTTGCCGCATTTTGCAACCGGATCAAGCGGGGGGAATCAAGCGCTGGCGGCCAGCAGCACTTCGAGGATCTCGTCGCCGTAGTTTTCCAGTTTGGTGGGACCGATACCGTCCACCCTGGATAGCTCGGTAAACGTGGCCGGTCGGGCCTTGATGATGGCCAGCAGGGTTCGGTCCGGGGCAACGATGAAGGCCGACACCTTGTCCTTCTTGGACCGCTGACTCCGCCATATCCGCAACGCTTCGAACAGGCCCTCGTCCGCCCCGTTTAAGTCAGGCTTCACGGCGGGGGCCCGCCTAGGGGCGGCAATGCCCGCCGACGCTGGAGCCGCCGACGCCGCCGCTGGTTTTGTCGGCGCCGAACCGGCCAACTCGGCCAGGAACGATGACGGCCGTGCCTCATCGCCGAGCACCACCACCCGATGGCGGCCGCGTGTGA